>DAOUWN010000098.1 GCA_030667105.1 Deltaproteobacteria bacterium | reverse complement strand
GGGGGACATGAACAGATAGGAGCGACACAAGAAGGAGAAGTGGAATCCAGAGGCTTTGTCTTGACCTGTTCACATGCATCTTGCCCATTGACTGTACCTCCCGCCCTTTTTCTTATCTGCAAAACAATTGGACGGTAAATCCGGATCCCATCCCATTTCAATAAACATCTGCCGACAAGCCGCCAGGCTTTTCCCACGACCTTCCCCTGTATCCGCTCTACCGTCACGGGGGCTGGCTCCCACCTCGGGAAAAAACAAATTGGCCCCGGCAAGCAGCGAGGCAGAGTGAGGTTCGTGGGTACAGTGAGCCTTTGGAACGTCGCCCATGACCAACCGGCTCACGGCCACCATTCTGGCCATTTCCAGTTCGCTGATCATGCCTTCTTTCTCAAAAGGCGATCCTGGGAAGTTGATCCGCCGCATAACCCCGCTGTAAGTGGCGCCATATTGTCGTGCCAGGACCATGAGATAGGCAATTTCTCTAACATCGTGTTCAGGACCCACGGGTTCCACGCAATTCATCCAAAGGAGTCCCACGTCTTTAAGAACAGTGATGGTACGAATACGTTTTTCGATCTTAAAGGGTGTGTCTCTGCCCTCACCCAACCGCACCGCATGATAGGCTCCAACAAAGCCGGCCTTGAGGAGCGCTTCGCCTTCCCGATGATTTATGTCCCTTGTATTGGCTACCAGAGGTGTCAAGACCTCCTTATTCAATACGCTTCCAATCTCCAGCAACCGGTTGAAACCATAGGTTCCTGTTGTCATAAGGTTCAAGGCATCCGCATGTTGAGATTCGGCCATTCTGGCCCATGTGACGACTTCTTCCCGGGTGAATTCAACGTTGCTGGTAAAGATACCAACCTCTTTTGCAAGTGAACAGAAACGACAGTTGAAGGGACAAGGCTCGGCATTGAGCCCAATATGAAAGTGGTTTTCGCCTTTTCCCTTAAATTGCTCACGGGATACGGCATTGGCCGTCTCCATGAGTGCATAGACTTCTTTGCTATGCAACTCCAGGGATAGAAGCGCGACAGCTTCTTCATCGCCCAATCCTTCCAGCCCTTCACCTTTTTTCAGAATGTCTTCAATTCTCGGACTAATGCGCCAGGCCACTGGCAGGCTCCCTTTTTATCGAACGTTAAGGGTTCACTCAATCCCTTACCCCTGAAAACCAAAAAGAAACTTTAAGATACTTCTAACTCTAGGACTAAAAATCTTCTGGGCATAGTATTTGCCGGCACTCTTTTTATGTATTTCCGATAGAGTTGGATAGGCAAAAATCTGGGTCGCCAGATCGGATAGTTTCATGCCCTTGTTTAGGGCAATGACCGACGAACCGATGAGCTCCCCGGCATGTAACCCCACGATCTGAACACCAATAATTTTATCAGATCCTGCTTCGGTGAGGATCTTGATCTTTCCCTGATATTCGCTTTCTGCCAATGCACGGTCCACCTCCTCAAACGCTTCCACGTGGATATCGTAGGCAATGTTGTCGTTCTTGGCCCGTTGTTCATTGTAGCCAACGGACGCAATTTCCGGGTCCGTAAAAATAACCCATGGGGTCATGTTGTAGTCAATCTTGCCTGGGATGTGCATGATGGCTTTTCTCACGATAGCCGCCCCCTCGGCCCCGGCCATATGGGTAAAGGGGAATTTGCCGTTTACGTCTCCAGCGGCATAGATATGCTTCTGGCTTGTCTTCATGTGGAGATCTGTCTCGATCCCCTTGTTCGTATAGCTGACGCCTGCAGCTTCCAAATTTAAGCCTTCAACATTAACTCTTCTTCCTGTGGCCACCAGTATCTCATCACATTGAATGGCTTCTTCTTGTCCTTCTCTGTTCTCAATAACCATTACTTTGTGGTTCCCTTCTTGATGAACCTTTTTTGCCTTTGAACTCATACGAAGGGATATGCCATCGTTAACCATCTGTTTGATAACCACTTCGGCCATATCGTAGTCTTCAACACTCAAGGGGTATTCGACTAAATCAATGAGGGTAACTGTGCTCCCAAGTCTGGCAAAGGCGTGGGCCAGTTCCGCACCAATGGGGCCTGCGCCAAGGACCACGAGTAGGGGGGGTAGCTCTTCCAGGGAGAAGGTCTCAATATTAGTAATAAAACCGGTCTGTTGCAATCCTTCAATAGGAAAAACCATGGGGCTGCTTCCCGTAGCAATCGTGAAGCGGCTGCCGGACAACGTTTTTGCGTTTACCTTCACCTCGTGTTCGGACACAAACTCCGCACTCCCAAAAATCACGTCTACACCCAAGCCTTCAAATCGCTCCACAGAATCGTGTATCGCTGCCTTATCAATCACCTCTCTAACATGATTCATGACCGATTTCAGGTCGCAGGGGGGAACATCTACCTCCGGCAAGCCAAAGGCCTTCAAGTTTCTTGCATAGTGGTAGACCTTTGCCGTCTTTATCAGGGTTTTGCTGGGGACACAGCCGTAGTACAGACAGTCTCCTCCTAGTTTATCTTTTTCGATCAAGGCTGTTTTCGCCCCAAGCTGGGCCGCTCCGGCCGCTACGGTTAAGCCTGCCGCACCTCCCCCAATAATGATCATGTCATAATCGTACTTGGACATCCGTTGTCCTCCTCTTATAGATGAAAATTAAACATCCCGCCATCCACGGCTGTCACCTGTTATCAGGTCATCAGCCTCCTGGGCCCCCCATGTGCCTGCTTTGTAAAAACGGAGCGTTTGTTCACGATCTTTACATGTTTCGCAGGCATGCAGAATCGGCGAGAGAAAAGTCCAGCATTGCTCCACTCCGTCCTGCCGGACGAACAACATATGGTCCCCCAGCAGACAATCCGAAATGACCTTTTCGTAAGCGTCCAAAAATGTGGCTTCTTTAACGGAACTGTAATGAAAATCCATGGTCACCGGTTGCAGGCAAACTTTTGCGCCAGGAAGCTTTGTCTGAAACGTCAAGGTGATTCTTTCGTCCGGTTGAATCCTCAGGACCAGTACATTAGGATAAATGGTTTCAGACAACACATTGCGAAACATCAGATTTGGGACCTGCTTAAGCTGAATAGCAATTTCAGTGATCTTTTTTGCCATCCTTTTTCCTGAACGCAAATAAAAGGGCACCCCCTGCCAACGCCAGTTGTCGATGAAGAGCTTGGCCATTGCAAAGGTGGGAACCAGCGAGTGCTTATCCACGCCCGGTTCCTCTCTGTATCCAGGCATCGGCTGCCCGCCTATCGTTCCGGCCGTGTACTGGCCCAGAACAAGGTGTTCATCAATCCTGTTTACGGGAAAAGGCCGGAGAGACCGAAAAACCTTTACTTTTTCATCCCTCACCCTGTCCGCTTCAAACAGAGAGGGCGGCTCCATAGCGGTCATGGCCAAAAGCTGGAGCATATGATTTTGAAACATGTCTCTCAGCACCCCTGCCTGCTCATAATACACTGCGCGATGTTCCACACCCAGCGTTTCCGCAGCCGTGATTTGTACATGATCAATGTATCGCCGGTTCCATATAGGCTCAAAGATGGCATTTGCAAAACGAAACATAAGCAGGTTTTGTACTGTCTCCTTGGCCAAATAGTGATCGATGCGATAGACTTGATCTTCGCGAAAGTACTCATGAATGTGGCGATTCAAATCTTGAGCGCTTTTTAGATCACGCCCAAAAGGCTTTTCGATGACCACGCGGCACCATCCCGACCATGTACCGCTTTCCTCCGAAAGAGAGGCCTTGCCCAGGTCACCGATAATCTTGACATATTGGGTGGGGGGCACCGCAAGATAAAGGAGGCGATTTCCAGGAATGTGGAGATCACGAAGCCTGCTTTTCAAAAAATCTCCGAGTTCCGAATAGGGTGAATCCGCCTCAGGACTCGTGCTTATGTAATGAAGCTGTGACACAAAGGCATTCCAGTCCTTTTCAATGGGTTTTACCCCTCCAAAGGTCTGTACAGACTCTTTGATGAAATCCCGATACTCTTCTGTGTTCATTTGAACGAGATCCACGCCCATAATCAGAAAAGGGTCCGGTAGTCCGCCGTTCTCAAAAAGTCTGAAAAGGGCCTGTACGAGCTTCCTTCGTGCGAGGTCCCCACAGGCCCCGATGATTATAATGGCACATGGGTCACCGGGCACTTCAATCACGCACGATCCCGGCTCCCCTGTGGGCACCTCACCGACCTTGACCACTGTTTGGCCGATTTCATTGGTTCGGTTGTCTTGATCCACTTCTTCCACCTATTTTTTCTTGACCCCATGTCCGCCAAACTCATCGCGCAATGCAGCAATTACTCTGGCGCTGAAGGATTCCTCCTGGCGCGAACGAAATCGTTCCAAGAGAGACAACGTGATAACAGGTGCCGGCACATCGTTTTCCATGGCCTCGGCTACTGTCCAGCGACCTTCTCCGGAGTCCTGAACGTATCCCCGTATTGACTCCAAATGGGGGTCTTTCTTAAAGGCGTCCTTCGCCAGTTCCAAGAGCCAAGAGCGAATAACACTGCCTTGATTCCACAGATGCGCAATCTTTTCTAGATCAAAATCGAACTCTTTTTTGGCATTCAGAATCTCAAAGCCCTCAGCATAGCCTTGGAGTAAAGCATATTCAATGCCGTTATGGACCATTTTTACAAAATGCCCGGCGCCGCTTGCGCCCACATAGGCATAGCCGTTTTCCGGGGCCAATGCCTTAAACAGAGGCTCCGCTTTCTTAAATGCCGCCTCTTTTCCACCAACCATCAGGCAGTAGCCAATCTTTAGCCCCCAGACACCGCCGCTTGTGCCTGCATCGAGAAGCGATATACCCTTTGCTTGAAGCGTTTGTGCCCGCCTTGTGGAATCCTTGTAAAAGGAGTATCCTCCATCTATTAGGATATCTCCACCTTCTAAGAGACTGGATAAGGTTGTGACCGTATCTTCTGTAGGCTTGCCGGACGGCACCATAACCCAAACAGCACGAGGCGCGTCAAGTTGGTCAACTAGCCCCTGGAAGGAACTTGCAGGTATTGCCCCCCTATTTTGCGCTTCTCTCAGTGCCTCTTCAATCGGGTCGAAGGCGACTATCTCATGCCCGGCCTCCATCAAACGCTCAACCATCCGTCCGCCCATTTTCCCTAAACCAACAAAACCAATCTTCATTGAATTTTCCCCCACGCAATGCGTTTATTCATACGTCAATTGAGGTGACACTATTTCCCCGCCTTATGTCCTGTCCTCTCAACAAAACTGAGTGCAACTGAATTAATACAGTAACGAAGCCCCGTTCCCTTTAAAGTCGTGGTATTTCCCTGTGAAGGGTCGTTCAGTTCTTTTTCTGCGAGTAATTCTGTATTGCTCAGGTGTCAGTATCTTCTTCCAGTCTTCATCGCTTTTCACTATCTTGTCAAGCATGTCTGACTCCTTCTCAGCGGGAGGTTCAAGAATCTGTTCCGCCAACGTTTCTGCTTGCTTATCAGCAGTAAAAAGAGCAATGATTACAATGGTATCTATCAACTTCCTTGACAGGCGATTAGCTTAATTCATTGCGGATGGATAAATAGAATGTATTCAGGCCTTTTCTATCGGGTGTCAGGGTAATGGCGGGCCATGGCCTGTGGAGGGACCCCCATGTAGTATCGAATCATTAGGGACCAATTCCTCAACGTTGTGAAAATCAAGTTTTCCCTTTCCCAGCGTCGGGCCGATGTCTGTACTGAGCTATGGGCCAGCCTGAAGCCTCCAACGCGGTTCAACCGACGAACAAGGTCCACATCTTCCATGATGGACCAATCTTGAAATCCGCCCACTTGGAAGTAGGAGTCTCGTCGCACAAAGAGGGCTTGGTCTCCATATGGCAGCTTTAAAAGCCGCGATCGCAAGTTGGCCATGAATGCAATAAAGTCTAAGACAGGTGTGGATCGGTGAATGCCCAGGGAAAAGGCGCCAAAAATGACGCCCGGATCATCCAATGCTTGATGAATGAGATGCGGATACTTTCCGGGCAGTTGTGTGTCTGCATGGAGAAAAACCAGCACGTTGCCATGTGATTGACGTGCCCCCGTGTCTTGCTGAAAGCCGCGACCTGCGCGCGCAACGAGAACGTGCGAGGTGTATTGACGGGCCACCTCAACAGTACCGTCCCTGCTGCCGCCGTCCACTACAATGATCTCGGCAGGTGACCCCTTAAGGCTTTCGAGGGTGTTTCCCAATATCTGCGCTTCGTTCAGTGCAGGTATGATAATGGATAGCTTCATAAGGCCGTGAATCTTGTGCCCATGAAGGAATGAACTCGGGTGTCGATGAGAAAGGATTTTCATTGATCCGAGCGTTGTGCGATGTGTTACGTATCTTCTTTATATCAGAGGGGGTACGTCTGCGGCAAGCCAAATTCTTCCTCATATGACCTTCTGTCTTTTTTCCGTCTTCCGGATTTCTCACGAGACACATTTTGCCTCCTATAGCCCCCTTTTACCAAGATTACTACGAACAGATTGACAATCTTATGGAAAACTATTATTTGGAAAGAACTAAAACTTCTCTATACACATTTTTTCTGGCCAAAGAAGTCCGCCGCAAGGAGGCTCCAAGCCTGTGGCTGATCTTTACACACGTCTGGATGAAATGATCGCTAGATTGAGAGAAGAGGGCTATCGTCTGACCCCTCAGAGGCTTGCTGTGCTGAGGATTCTGGCAGCTAGCCAGAAGCATCCCGGTGTGGAAGGGATTTACGAGCGCGTAAGAAGGGATTTTCCGATGACCAGCCTGGCCACCATATACAAGACTGTAACGTTGCTCAAAGAGATGGGACAGGTCATGGAACTCAGCTTTGGTGGTATGGGTTGCCGCTATGATGGGAGAAATCCACATCCTCACCCGCATCTCATGTGCTTACAGTGCAGAAACATCGTTGATGCGGATGTCGGCGACGTGACTGGACTGTGCAAAGAGGTATCAAGAAAAACGGGCTATCGGGTCGTGAGCCATCGCCTGGACTTTTTCGGCATCTGCCGCGAGTGTCAGGAGAAGGAGTAGCTCAACATTTGGGCGCTACTTTTTTTTGCTTTTTGTGGAGAATAATTATCTGCTAACATTGTTTATTTTACAAGACGCATTATTAATAACTAAGAGTCTGCCACAGGCGGCCGGTGAACCGATATTTTTCCAGGATACAGTGGCCTTGGGAAACGGTAACAAGCATCAAGCACCATAGTCACCTGCTGTTTCTGCGCTCAATCACCCCCTTTGGGGCGGACAGGGGCTTTGGTTGAGGTTTCTGGTTACGATACAAAGGATCTCTGATTTTTTTGATCCGCAAGGGCGAAGAACCCTTGGAGGACGCAGCATGCCAAGCACTATTC
>DAOUWN010000029.1 GCA_030667105.1 Deltaproteobacteria bacterium | reverse complement strand
TTTTTCACCCTGAAATACTCCTTTTTATCAGCAAAGCCCGGTGATAAGCGGCGCTGCATGTGCTCTCTAAAACTGTATCTGGATCCTCTTCTTGTTTGCCCCTTCATCCTCTACGGAGTGGTTGACCTTGCCCAGCCGCACCATGTGCGCACATCTTTCTCAAAGGTCGGGCAGTCTCCCTGGACTTCCAAAATATCACCTTGTTTCATGTCCGGGGCCTTCACGGCTATCTTCAGAACCGGCTGAGGGCACTTCATACCGAGGGTATCCAAAACTTCTACTGCCATAATCATTTCTCCTTACTTGAGGTTCTACATGAAAATGTTTGTTGGTGTTTCACCTCGTAGCAACGTGACAATGATTTGAATGAGAATACACCGTACTGTCCTCCAGCAGGAATAATGCCAAAAATACTTGATGGCAGTACTTTTCTGTAATTCCATATAATTGAGAGTTCGTCGTTGCGGGATCGGGGCATCAAAGTGAGGGGTAATTGGATTAAGACGATCCTGATTTGTCAAATTTTTGACGTTAGGCAACGGCAGGTTTAGATGCTTGAGCGCTGGTACGTACAGTGTTTCCTAGGTGGAAATGAGGTTAACTGATGAACTGGAGCGGAGGCAGGGCTCAAGAACTCACAAATATAGAGGGAAAAGCGGCTCTACGTGGATGGTTGACCTACACAATATGTTGGGCTCGATCTCGGAAAGCTTAGGTTGAAGCTTGCTTGTCATCATCACAATTCTTTAAAGGTCATAGATATCACGTGATCTTTCGGCCTCATGTGGTGCCGGCTGTGGCGAAACTTATAATCTTATGGACGACCCCATTGTCCCCCCCTGCTTCACTAATTACAACGATTAGTCCATTTATAGACTTCTCAAAGTCTACACCATCGCCACAGGAACCAGCTGTACAGTAGTAAGGGCTAGGCTACTTCCCTATAGGTATCGTAAATCTCTGCTTTTTGGGTTTGAGACCTAAATGCCTTGAAAAGACTGATCATTCCCGCTCTCTTGACATTAATGCGGTGCAAGTAACTTTGATTCAAACAAGTCATGACTTCAAAGCCCATAAGAGGATTTGCCCTCATGGTCTCGCTGAGCCTAGGAGCCTCTATAGCAAAAGTTCTTGCCTTGCTAACAGCCTCAGCGGTTACGTTATAGACATGAGGTCTTACGAGAGCAACGGTACCTAAGACAGCGCCGGGTTCCTTAAGAGTCTTAGCCATGAGGTCGGCCTCCTCGTAATCCTTAACCCTTACGGAAATCTGACCCTCCAAGAGTACATGAAGTGTTTTGGCCCTTTTGCCCTGTTTGAAGATTTCTTCACCTGCCTGGAAGCTTTTTTCCTGACCGAGTCGGGCGATGTTTTCAACCTGGTCATCCGTTAACGATTCGAATAAAAATGCTCGTTTCAAAACTTCTAGAGTTATCATGATGCCTCCTTTCGATAAAACCTCCATTGGGGTAGTGAAGCGGCTTTCTCTCACATGCCATGTTGGCAAGGAGATGCGGAACGTTGAAGGGAAGGTGTAGCTGAATTCAACAACAAATGTTTCCCTGTTCAACTGTTGTTGGCGACTGGGTTGCCATATTTGATGGTGGGAATAACGTTATCTAATAATAGCTGGGAATAACATGACAACTCAGTTCGTTCTGAAATAGTATGTTGTGAAATAATTTCGATTCAAAACGTTCTAACAGAAGTCAATTTGTTTGTCAAGTCGCAAAGGACAGTCACGGAGGATATTTTAGAGGCGGGCAAAGTGTATTAAAGTTTCTGCTTAAACAAGCTCAACATACCAGGGTGGGAACACTGGAACCAAAAGTGTCGCTAACTTGCACCAGCTTAGGTGTCCTCACGGGCAGTCCTGTCATCGATTCCTTGCCATGAGTTTTAATAGTGATTTTATTAAGTTACGCAAAGATTTCTACAGGAGATCGCATTTTCTGTCAAGGATTCGCAGTTTCGGGCGGCGGAAATAGACAAACGTAAAGGTTTTAGAACAAGACCTAAAAGAATTGCGGGGTGTTCAGCATCAAGCTCCATTGCAGAACGTGAAAGTCTTAGGAATTTCAAATTGATACAGGTTTTAAACGGATATCGAAACAGGAGGGAGGCGTTGCATGCCAGCGGGAACGAGTGCGCATTCGAAAATACCATACCAATAAATAAAGAATACTATTGAAGTCTCAGATGGGTTTGGCGTATAATTTGTTTTGGAACTAGGGCCCAATCGGACCTGGGAAAACAAAGACTTATGGGAATTCGAAAAATAATAGGCATATTACCCACTCTACTTCTCATCTTGGGCATTTTTGCAAACTGTGTGATGGCCGAGACCTGCCTCTGTGGACAGGCCTGCTTGCATGGCCTTCCAATCAAAGCAGAGGTAAAGTTAGGCTCTTTCATTCATGTGCGTTGTTTTGGCACTTTCTGTAAGAGTTGCACTCTCGAAAAAGGCCAAGCTTTCAAAGCGGCCAATCCCGCCACTCCAATTGTGAATTTGAAAATCCTTGATACCACATTCATCGTATCTACTTTTCTTGATTATCATTCCATTAACCATGTCACTGACGGTTTTGCCTCTTTTTATGCCTACGCAACGTGCTCATTTTCACCGATTTACCTAAAAAACCGCTCTTTGCTCTGTTAAGCTTTACAAAACCTAGACCTAACCCGTTTTCAAGACAAATTGGTATTCTTCTTTAAGCCAACTGCATTCGGATCAGATAAGAAACGGATGCGAAAGGCAAATACTTTTTTTTGCAACACATACTATGACGGTCTCGTAAAAAGTCGTCACTCCGGTGAAAACCTGCCGCGACGGGCGCGAGCACGGCGGGCCGGAGTCCAGAGCCTTTGTAACTAACTGAATAAACTGGCTTCCGGCTTTCGCCGGAATGCCTGCCGCGCCGGAGTCGCGTCACGGCGGGACAGAAAGAGGTGTTTTTCGACTTTTTACGAGACCGTCATACTATGAAAGGAAAAGTATATGACCGGAATACGAAAATGGACTCTCTTTTCGGTAATACTTTTACTCATGGCAAATGGGGGCTACTGCAACGCTTGGGCTGACCATGACGACCATAAAGAAAAGAGATGGTACCAAAGACTCTTCGATTGGGATGATGACGATCATGACGATGATGATGACGATGATCATAAGCAAGACCGCAATGGCTCCAGGCATTCCAGGAAACGCTATCTGAATCCAGTCAACAACGCGACGTACAAAGAACAGTGTGGGGCTTGCCATTCCCCGTATCTGCCCGAATTATTGCCGTCAGGTTCCTGGGAAAAAATCATGGCTGGACTTGGGGACCATTTTGGGGAGGTAATAGAGCTTGATTCAGATTCGCAAAAGATCATTGGCGAATACCTGAAAAACAATGCCTGCGAACAGTCGTCTGCAAAACGGGCGGTCAAAATCATGAGAAGTCTGGGGAGTCGGACGCCGTTGAGAATAACTGAGATCCCGTATATTCGAGAAAAGCACCATGAAGTTTCCCCCAATGTATTGAAACGGAAATCCATTGGTTCGCTATCCAACTGTTCAGCTTGCCACACAACCGCCGAAAGAGGAATTTTTGAAGATGACTATGTCGTGATTCCAAAGTAAGGGCCTCCTGGAAACAATATATGATTTCCAAAAGAAGGCTTCGGTAAAACAGTGATCAATGATGGCATCTTATAGGTTAGGCCGATATAGGATTATAGAAGATCAATATGGTCAGTTGCGGTGGGAATCCTATTTCGGTTTTGCACGCACCAAGACCGGGAGGTGCTTCATTGCAGGGAATATCTTGTTTTTGGAGCCTTCTACGGAAATTGACGAACCCGGCTACTTGATAGGCGAATACAAGCAGTTGGTTGATAGATTGCCGCAGTGGACAAAAACCAAATACTATTGTTCATTTTATACTATGAAGGCCTGCGATGCCGGCACAACACTGCCATTGAAGACTATCGGCAGTCAGACTCCAGCACAGATGGAGGCTGTGACCAACGGCCTCAAGACCCAAGTAACAAATGCGCTTGAATCTGGAGTTAATCTCTCCCGTCATACAAAGGCAGTCTGTTACAGATTAGCCCATTACAAAATCATCGACAACGAAAGGGGCGGACTCTGGTGGAAGACCTACGCAGGCTTGGGACGTCTGAAAAGTGGAACATGCTTTTTGGAAGGAGATATTTTATTCATTGGACATCCTGAAAACGAAGAGGCGGGCGCACGAAGAAAGTTCGTTGAGCACTTACGTCAATTGCCGAAATGGGAAAAGACCAAGTATTACTGTTTTCGTTATACCCTACAAACCTGCAATCCTGGCACAACGGGGTCTGCGGACGCTATCAGCAAACGCTCGGGTGAGTGGACTAAGAGAACTACAAATAGGTTTATTAGTGAGATGTGTAACGCTGTAATTCGCCTTAGGCGCATAGTCGACACCGATGCCGGGTTCAAGAAGTATATTAATAGAATTCGAAGATGGATTGCTTCTATGGGAGGACACCTTCACTGATATCAATGTGGTCGCATAAGTTGCTGTTTGATATTCAAGGAATTGTGGGGGCTGGATATATGACAAATGTTAGAGCCTTGAAGCTTTGGATAGTTAATATTGTGTCGTTTCTTCTTTTCGTCATGTTAGGTGTTACGGGCCTGATAAACTGGGTGATATTGCCCAAGGGATATGCAGCGCAAAAAGGGGGGTTGGTCGGGTTGAGACACTTCCTGGTTGAAGTACACGAATGGACAGCCCTTTTATTCATGACCACGATTGCCATACACATTCTGTTGCATTGGACGTACGTAAGAAACAATTTAAAGAAGTACGGTATGTCAGAATAGTACGGGAAAACCTCTAAGGGAAAGTATGGTCCTCGTGTGTGGTCAGGGACGTCTTCAGATTATCTGGCCTGTATTGAGAAGATGATATCAACACAAAGCAGAAATTGATGATTTGTCTGACGGCCACCTGCCTTTTAATGAATGGGGCTTTCTATGTCGCCTTGGCTGACCATCACAAACAAAGCATAGGGTCTAGCATTCATGTGGCTGTCAGTTTTTTAAATCTGGGTTGAGACGAAGTTGTCATGGAAAATGTGATTATTGCTCTGGCGATCGGATTTATTGTTTTCGAGATTGTCGAACATGTGGCCTTCCCTTTGTTTTGGTCTATAAAGCACCGAAAGAGAAAATCGGTTTCCGGGGTGACCGGGATGCTTGGAAAAGTGGGCGAGGTTAAATACTGGCAGAAAGGCGAAGGAAAGGTCATCGTCAACGGAGAACTATGGTCGGCCGTCAGCAATGACACTTTGGTGGCAGGTGACAAAGCAGTAGTAGAGAAAGTGGAAGGCTTAACATTAAATGTGAAACCTTCGGGCAGCAGGTCAGTGCCTGACTGACGTTGACAGGTTTGTGGTATCGCAGTAGTGAGGCCCTGATCAGATACCAGAGAAGTTACTCTATCTGATTAAGATCTCACAATTCCGGAAAGTAAACCAGACATCATCTCTGGCCAAGGACTGGAACGAGGGCGCAAGGATCGTCGAGTTCAAACAGAGATGGAAACTGACAACAGCTTGAAGCGAGTTTCATGTTCTTGCCAAAATTGACACTGGCCGTAAAGACAGCTCTATCATAGATTTCAAAATAATACTTAAAAGACTTGGAGTAGAACTGCAAAGACTTCATCTTGAAAGCCCACATATATGGAGTCCCTTCCGTTCTACGGGTCGGAGGAAGGGCCTTTTATGACCTTGACCAACTGGTTGACAAGCGATGCCCTATCTCGAATGATCAGGGTATTGGTGGGGGCATAGGCTGCTATAAGGCCATCTCTTGTCAACAGTGGCCTTAAAACAGAGGCAAGTCGTTCCGCATCAGCGTGATCAAGGCGAATGACTTTGACCACTATTGGCTCTCTAAGTGGCCGTGCGTGCTGACCATGAACAACGAGTGGAGCAAGGCATAGCCAAGCCATGAAAAGAAGCACGGCAAAGCATCTGACTACAATTGTCATTTCACCCGTATCTCACAGAAAACTGGGATTTTCGCTGTCGTTCGCGAGCGTTGTCCTCATTGTCCAACGATTGAGATCTCTTCTCGAACCCTTGGCACGTCCATAGCCTCAATAATTTTTCGTAACCGTTGAATGTTGGGAAGAAAATCTGTGATAATCAGCGTCCCTGATCCAGGGTGAGAGACGATAACACTGTCTTCGGATACTAAGGGAGTCAACATGCTTTTTGCATCGTCCGGGCTAAGATACTTGAGGTGAATCACTTGCGTTACAAACTTGTCTTCTGCGGTTCCTGATTCCTCTCTGAACCCTGTTTTAACACTTTTGCCCCGAGCCGTTGCTGACGGAACGATCTTCACCACGCTCCCGGCCTCCACAGTTGTGTATCCGTGAACTTCAAGGACGGACAGAAAAACACTGAAAACCTCATCTATGGGGACCTTGTTAGGAGACACCAGCGTAATGCGGCCTTTGACGTTTGGACCGACGATAAAATTCTGGCCTGTTACCTTGCTGACGAAGCGCACGAAATCACGGATGTCGACATCCTGAAAGTCCATTTCAACGGATGGTTGCTCGATTTCTTTCGACTCAGAAGACTTGGGAGGGATATCGACAGATTTGGCTGGCTCCAGTTGTTGGGACGAACCTGCCGCTGTTGGACTACTCCACAGAAGAAACCACAAAAGAAAGACCGTAACCTTCAACAAATCAGATCTCCCAAATAGCTGTTCACGTATGGCAAGATCAATTGGACGAATGACCTAAGACTGCCTTGAAGACGTGCGATCTACAAACCCACTATGTCGAGAATTACTTCATGAACTTTCCAATAAACACCAAACGCATATCCGTATTTGGTTCCGAGGCCATATCTGCCAAAATGGTGTTTAGCGTCCCTTTAATAACTTTCTGCTTCTCAGGATAACCTATGAAATCGGCCACAGCGATTGGTGTGCTGCCAGAATACTCCTTCTTCAAATCTTTCACCAATTGTTCCAGGTTGCCAGCCATAAAAAAAACCATTGTAGCGTTGTGCTTTGCAAGACTCCGAACTTCAGAACCCATAACTGGATGATTCAAAAGGACTGTGTTCAATCCTCTAGGCTGGGTCAGATCCGCCTTTAGCAGAGCTGCTCCAGCATTGAAACTGCTCAATCCAGGTATGACCTCAAATTTCTCCTCTTTGAAGTATGTCTTGAACCATCTCAGATCACTATATAGACAGGGGTCCCCGTTTACGAGAAAGGCTACTGATTTTCCCTTCTTCATCTCCTTCTTGAACCGGTCGGCCAACTCCTTGGCGTGTTTGTTGATGGCCTGCCCCAACCGTTTTCGTTCTTCCTTGCTTTCCGCCGCTGTGTACGGTTTGTTCCCCACCTTGTACACACTATCCGGCCAGGCTAACCGGACATCCTTGCCTTTCAAATATTCACTGAACGCTTGACGGATATAGTTTGGAGTGAAAATCACGTCAGCTTGCTTGATTACATCGATTGCTTGAAGGGTAGCCAATTCAGGGGTAGCCGGTCCTACACCAACGAAGTATAATTTACCTTTTTCCACCATAGCACCTAGACACATAATCGGAGCTATCCAGACAAAAATGGTTAGAACCACTCCGAAGCTAATAGCCTTTCCAAAAGCGCCTCTGTTCATTGTCTCCTCCTTTTCGTCCAAGTCATGTGAAAATGTTTATTGTGATAACACACCAAGCCCCTTTTGGGAACTAGGAAGAGGTTCTAAAGATCTTGTTTGATATGTGTGGCGGAGGGCAATTGTTGTTGAAACACAGTGTTCCTTGCACTATACTAGCGCCACGAATAACCCGATTGTCGATCCTTTGCCAAAATGGCAGCTTCACCAACCAGGCGATTGTTACAAAGATCTCTACATGACACCATAACTTCTGTCAAATTGGCTGAGAGGTATGGGTCGTCCACCCAAGAAAACGGTTGGCGGAATCAAAAAGAGTTGACTGGATACTTCAGAAATATGGAACGCTGGTAAAATGTTGACAAAAGCTGGGAGGCAGGCTTGAATTGTGGAGTTTGTTGGAGTATGGTTTGTAAACATGGCTAAGCCACTTCGACTTGTGTTTTCGGGCTCAGCTTATCATGTTGCTTCCAGGGGAAACGCCCCTCTGCATATCCTTGAAGGCGACCGTGACTGCTCATCTTGAATATGCATACAGCCTCTCCGAAATAGCCAAGAGTTTAGGACTACACTGCACAGCCATGAGCAAGATCGTGAGACGGCAGTCGTTACAAACTGATGATTCAAGGTCCGATCCAATTCCCTTTCACAAAACTGGCGAGATAGCACCTACATAAGGAATATTTAAGATAAGGGGCTTCACTTTATGGAGTTGACGCGGCGAGATTTCATAAAGAGCTCGGTCATCTTGGCTGGCTCGTTGTTTTTGTCTAACAGGTCTCTTTATGCAGCGAGAGAACCAGGGCAGCGATGGTATCCCGCCTATGGGAAACTGGAGCAGGACGGCAAACTGGCACATAGGATCGAGCAAGCCTACTCGCTGTTTGAGCAATGCGAGCTTTGCCCCCGTCGGTGTGGCGTAAATCGGCAAAATGGCAAACGAGGGTTCTGCCAGGCGCCGGCCAAGGTTGTGGTCTATTCTGCAGACCCCCATTTTGGTGAAGAGATATCACTGACGTGGAAGACAGGGTCAGGCACGATTTTTTTCTCTAACTGTAATCTTCGCTGTGTTTTTTGCCAGAACTGGCCTATCGCCCATATGGGATATGGCAAGGAAGTTCAAGATGAGGACCTGGCGGACATGATGATCCGTCTCCAGGCGCTTGGCTGCCACAACATCAACTTGGTGACGCCTACTCATGTCATGCCGAATATCCTCAGCGCTACGAGAATTGCTTTTAAGAAAGGGCTTCGTCTCCCTCTGGTCTACAACACCAGTGGTTACGAGCGCGTTGAGATATTGAAGATCCTCGACGGCATTGTGGATATATATTTGCCGGATATGAAATTCATGGATGGTGATAAGGCAGCGAAATATCTGGGCGGGGCGTCAGACTACCCTGAAGTGGCGAAAAAAGCGGTTATCGAAATGCACCGACAAGTCGGAGAACACCTGGTTGACAGCCGGGGAATCGCCACCCGAGGACTGATGATCAGGCACCTAGTTATGCCCAACTGGGTCGCAGGAACAAAAAAATTCGTCAGGTGGGTAGCTGAGAATCTTCCAAAATCTACCTACGTAAACATTATGCATCAATATCTTGTGGATTATAAGGCCTTTGAATATCCGGAAATCTGGCGCAGAATTACCGTGCAGGAATTCTTGGAAGCAATGAGGTGGGCTGAAAAATACGGCTTGACCAACCTGGACCCAAGGTCTCTCGATATCAGAAACCTCTACGCTGAACAGGAAAAAAGGGAACGTCGATGAATTGGAGCGGAGGTTGGACCATCTCAACTGATTGACTTCACTTAACAACCAAACATTGCTTGTGAGGATAAAGCCCTTTAAGGTATGTCTAGCGGCGCTCTCGGGGACATACATAAAATTAGAATAACAGTATCACTTTAGCCTTATGAAACAAGCAGGCTCATACAAGCTTCAATGGCGGTTAAAATTTGATTTTGGGCTTTGTAACGGACTGATTTTACTACACGTGAACTTCGCCAAAAGGCCATAATTGGACTTTTTCGACAGTCTCGGCAGAAATCAAAGGGCAATAGCATTTGTTTCTTGATGTTGCCATGAAGCCCAGACGGTGGTTCCTGATCCTTTGCCGGACTCGATTGAAAATGACCCCCTTGAGAGCTCAGTTCGCTCCTTCATGCCGGTAAGGCCAAGCCCTCTCCTGGATTCCTCTACAGAGAGAACATGTTCCAAGTCGAATCCCCTGCCATTGTCATAGATAGCCAGTTCTATCTTGCCGTCCGTTTCTTTCAAGGAAAGGCGTACAATGTCCGCCTGGCTGTGTTTTGCTATATTATTTAAGGCTTCCTGCAGTACCCGGTAGATAACAATTTTCAAAGAATCAGGCGTATCATCTTCCCGTATATCGATCTGTTTTTCCACGTGAATCTGAGAATAAATTGATTCAAATTCCCGGCAAGCCGATTCTATGGTTGATAAGAGCCCCAGCTCATCCAGCGTGGACGGCCGCAAATTCCTTGAGATTCTTTGCAGTTCTTCAATGACTCCTCCAAGTATAGCAATGCTGCGATTTAATGATTTGACACCTGTCGAGAGCTTTTCTTCGCCCATATGTTCAAGGGCAACCGCCAGAGAACATTGGATGGCACACAAAGATTGCCCAAGGCCATCATGAAGTTCACGGGCAATCCGTTTTCTTTCCTCTTCTTGGGCTGTAAGGAGCCTGGAAGAGAGATGCCAAAGCTCCCTCTCTGATTTCTGTAGCACCTCCTCTGCCCGCTTGCGCTGGGTGATATTGCGCAAACATTCCACGGCCATCTTTGGACGGCCATCCTCATGCCATGCAGCCACGCTGCCCGTACACCAGAAGCTCAGTTGACTCCCGTCGGCGGCGGTCATCTCCGTTTCAAATTCGTAAACCTTGCCGTCTTCTAAACACTGCTTGGGGATACATGGTTCGCAAGCCTTGTCGCGTCCATGGCAGGCTGCATAGCACTTCTTGCCAATCAGGTCCGATCCGAAGAGATCCTTTGCAGCATCGTTGGCCCACACAATATTGAATTGCTCATCCAACATGATCATCGCATCTGTAACAGACTCGACGATCCCGGCCAGTTTCTGCTCACTTTCCCGAAGGGCCTCCGCCGCCTGCTTGAGCTTGGTGATATCCCTTGAGATATGAGCCACTCCTGAGACAGATCCATCTTTTGCAAGAACTGGATAGTAGCTTATGTCCATACATCTGTTCCCTTTACCAGGAAATACAAACTCGTCCTGATAGTTGACGATTCCTCCATTTAGGCATTGATCGAGATTGGGCTTTATTTTGTTTGCAAAGGCCTCTTCTCCCACGAAATCGGCAGGGGTATAACCCACAAAGTCCTCTCTTGATTTATCAGGAAAAGCATCCAAATATGCATCATTCACAACCTGGTACTTGTAGTCTTTGTCGACAAAAGACATCAAATCGCTGACTCTTGAGATAATCCGCTCGTAATTGTGCAATACTTCATTTGCCTTCACAAGTTCGACAGTACGTTCCTCCACCCTTCGTTCCAGCTCGTCATGAGCTTTTCGCATCGCCTCCTCTGCCTGCTTGAGCTTGTTGATAATGCATTGGGCATAGATGGCAAACAAAATAAAGATGACGAAGACAACTGAACGCATCCATAATTCATGTGCATCAGGGGTGAGGATTTGCTGGATAAGCCCACCTTCGTGGAATACAAAAACATGAACAGTGGATTCAAGAAACCACCAGAACGCCGCAAGTCCAATTCCGATCCATATTAATTTATTGCTATTACTTGTAGTATTTGCACTTTTATCCTTCATTTTGCCTACCTCGTCGGCCCAAGTGTTCTCGGATTCCTTAGGGCTAAGCAAGGGGACTCGTTATCAAAGACTCGAATTCTTTGTTCCAATTTTTCATAGGTTGGTTTCTTGGTCATGACAAAGCTCCTTGCTGTTTCGGCTTGTACGGCTGCGATAATGATCTGAATACGACAACACTACACCGTTTCCTATCCCTGCAGGAATTATACCGACATACCGCAGACAGGCAATTTTCCATAATTCCAAAGGTTGGAATAGTCAGGGGGGACGGGCATAAGTAGATAACTAAGTTTCTATGAGCCGACAGTTGTTTTCTTCAGCATACTGTTGGCCTCTTTTTACGGCGTACCCCACTCCGGGCTGGGTCATCCCGAGACGCCTGGATAAGTCCGTCAACGCGTAGCAAATCACCTCACATTATGTCAAACTAATTATATTATGTTGGCTTTCTCCTTTGGCGACGCCGATAGGCAGTTAAGGGTTTGCCACGTAGATCTTACGCAGTGATCACAAAA
>DAOUWN010000293.1 GCA_030667105.1 Deltaproteobacteria bacterium | reverse complement strand
GGTCTCACGATAATGCTCATGACCGACCTTTCCAAGGTGAAAGAGATCCAGCTTGTAGAAAGGGTCAAGCTCCAGGCTTTAGTAGAAGAATTGGATCTTGGTGTGTCAGGTTTGGTTGAATCAGAGAATTCGTCTCGGTTGGGGAGGCTCTTAGGCGCTAGCCTCCTGGTCGGAGGGGATATCGTTAAAGGAAAGCCTAACGAGTTTGGACTCGAGTCCAACCTCTTAAGTGTGCCGACCGAAAAAGCGCTGGGCAGGCCCACGGCCAAAGGGTTGCTTCTTGAAGAATTGTTTCACATGGAAAAGGATCTCCTTTTCAAGATTATCAAGCTGTTGCAAATCGAGCTTTCGCCTGAGTTGGAAGAGGAGCTGAAAGAGCCTATGGCGGCCAGTATTGATGCGCTCCTGTATCTGTTTGAGGGAATCGAGAATAGCGACCAAGGTGATTATGAAAAGGCAAGTGATTTTTATGGAAAGGCATTGGAGGAAGACCCCGGCCTTGTCCTGGCTATTATTGCCATCCGAGAGATTCATAAAGAGAGACGTGACGAGGGTGTAGAGGAGAAAAAAGCACCGACACGGTGTCCGGAGAAGCCTTGTGGAGCGCAGCGCAATAGCATACTGAAGACCCTTCGCCGGTGAGGCTGCTCAACCAACCAATCAATCTATTGAAATAGCTTTGCCGCTGTTTCCGCGGCCGCCTTAAGCCACCCGGATAGATCCGTACTGGGAGTCGTTTTCTGAGCGGCCTTTATGATCTTGCCTGTTTCCACTTCCACCAGCCTCAAATCAAGACGCATCTGATCGACAATGACCTGATAAGCCCCGAATGCCATTAGCTGGGCCCCCACTATCCTTCCAATCCTTAACCGTGTGGATTCATCTACGAGTGAAGTCGTCCCGAGATTGAGTTCTTCGAGAGCAATGAGCAGGCGCTCTCTTTCGACAACTGTGTGTTTCCCCGTTTTATTGATGGTTTCAATAACCTTCGCCGAGAGAAGCTCTCCCAGATTATGCTGCACAGACTCCGAGGGGGTCAAGTTCTCTAAGTCCCAGACAGCTATGGTTGTTCCTTCCTTGTACGCAACTGGTCCGGTCGAACAACTGACAAAAAGGAGGGCAAGCGCGAAGAAGATCCCGAGCAAATCCCTATGAAATGACATTACTTTTCTCCATAGCCACCAGGTCTTCAATCTTTTCCCTTACCTTGTCATCTGCCTTAATGGGTTTTTCCTGATTCAGAACGCGGGTATAACACAGGTCCGGCTCAACGCGTACAACCTCGATCTCACCGACGGCTTTTGGCGTGCTACGTAGTAATTTGCCCTTGTATTTGATGGGCTCTTGTTCTTCGATTACTTCGAACTTTGTGCCCAAAACAACGCCCTGCTTTGAGCCGAGATTGACCATAACTTCCTGTCCTCTCGCCTGGACCACATATCCTTGCAATGGATACTTCTGGATCATAGCCTTGAGGATATCCCGATTGAGTCTGTTGATTTCTTTTTCCAGAGATGCCTGCAGGCCAAGTTGTCTGGTGACTACCTTGGGTATGGCTGAGGTTTCCGTGTCTATGAGTCGCAGGCTCAGTAGAGTGCCGTCGGGCAGATAAAAAAGCGAGCCTGTGCCAATGACCTTTGCGGCCAGCACCTTGCCAAGCTTTAGGGCTGTTTCAGGATCTGCCAAATCCGAAGAACCGAGATTCAGTTCTTCCAGGAGCCGTTCAATGAGGACTCGTTCCACCACCTGAACCCTGCCCGAAGCATTAAGCTGTTCACCAAGCTGTGTGGTTAGAACGGTAGACAAACCGTCTCTTTCGGCCAACCCCCCTTTTTCCTGAAAATCAACAAAAGACAAAACCATGGGTCGTGAAGTCCATGTATCTTCGGCTTTTTTTCTGGATTTCTTCTGACTTCGGTATCGGGCTGCAAGCTCCTTGACCAACTTGTCAATTCGTTTCTTTTTGGCAACGTCGCTTTGAACGGCTAGCATCTCCTGGGCTTTCCTGGCCAACACTGCCGCAAACGTATCATTCTTGTCGAGACTCAGGGCCTTCCGATAGGCTTCCAAAGCATCGTTCCATTTGCCCTCTTTTTCGTAAGTGACCCCCTTGTTAGATGTCGCTTCGATGTAATAAGGATCTAGATCCACAGCCTGGTCATAGAGATCCCGGGCCTCTTGGTATTTTCCCAGGCTGGCCTGAAACCGGCCGAACTGATTACGTGCCAGGGCCTTTTGAAAAGGCTCGGCCTCCTTTTTTTGAACTGCCTTCCGGTATTCTGCTTCGGCATCTTTCTTCTTGTTCTGGCTGAACAGAATGTCGCCCTTGACTACATGAACGTAAGCCCTGTCAGGGGCTTCATGCTCAACCTCTTCGGCCAACTTCAAGGCCTTTTCGGTTTGCCCCTTTCTTGCATATACGGCCGTGAGTCCTTCTTTGCCCAGAACTTCTCCCCGGCCCTTGTTTTTGGCGAGTTCATGAAAAGTTTCTTCAGCTTCGTTCAGATTTCCTTCCTTTAAAGCTGCATACCCTTTAACTGTTTTGGCCTTAAGATTTTTAGGATTCTTTTTTGAGACCTCATCGCTGATGGCCTTGGCCAGCATGGTTTGTTTTCGTTGCAAGGTCCTCTCTGCCAGTCTGAGCAGCATGATTTCAGTTGTTTTGCCCCCACCCTGGAAATAGTCGAGCACCATGAGTCCCGGCCCGAGAATACACACTGTCGG
>DAOUWN010000114.1 GCA_030667105.1 Deltaproteobacteria bacterium | reverse complement strand
GGTATCAAAATAAGTGTTTTATCTTTTCTATCGCAGCAAGCTGCGGGGAATTAAACCCGACAGATTTCGCATCGCCCTTCAAGTGATTAGAGTAATCCGTGTAATCTGCGAAATCTGTGGATTAAACAAACCAACTGAGCACGCTTACTACCTTCTATGAGCTACATACATGAAGCCTTAAAAAAGGCCCAGAAGGATAAGGATATACTTGCCGGCAAGTTCGGCAGTATCTGGTCGAATCGATACGGCCGTCATGGCCTCATACGAGAGCGCTTGGTCTCAGCCTGCATCATTCTCGCTGCTGTTGGCTTCTCAGCTTATACGTGGTTACATTCGGTCGGTCAGCTATCTTCGGGCCATGAGAAAAAACTCGCTGCTAATCAAAGCGCGGCAAAGCCCCCTGATCTTCTTAGCCCTCACACGCCCAGCGTATTGCCCTCAGACGAAGCTTCTTTGAACTCGCAAAGCCCTCAGGTCAGAAAGAAACCAACGAACAGGGCCTTGCCTGCCGAAAAGAGGGTAATAAAGGAAGCAGAAAAACCACCTCAGGCCTTGAGAAGAGATCCAAGGCCCGATAATTCTACCACACTATATAGCCAAGCCTTGGCCCTTCAGAAAGAGGGGCGACTCCAGGAAGCAAGAAAACTGTACGAAGCCGCTTTACAACGTTCCCCTCGTCTTGTTTCTGCGTTGAACAATCTGGGAGCAATATATATAAAGGAAAAAAACATTGCCGCTGCCCGGAAAGTCTTTGAAAAGGCTATACGGATAGACGCCAACTATGTAGACCCTTATTACAATCTTGCATGCCTTCATGCCCTGCAAAATGATGTCGGGCGAAGCCTGTTTTACCTGAAAAAGGCGGTTTCTGTGGATGAAGCGGCCCGGAAATGGGCAGAGACGGATGAAGATTTGCTGAACTTGCGTGGACATATCGAATATGAAAAGATCGTCAAGGGCGCACAGAAGTCTTAGCTTTGTCCAAATCACCATTTGCTTTGTGTTTGTCAGTCTTTATTTGTTGACACATGCAGGAAGCGCAAGCGCAGTTCGCGTATCCGAAGAAGAGGTTGTAGGAAAACCGGCTCCAAAACCGGCGCCGACCACCAAAGAGAAAAAACCGGTCACTTCAATCGTGGAAAAGAAACCGGAACCGCCCCCCAAAGCGCAGGCAAAACCGGTTGCTCCACCCACGAAGCCTCCGGTTAGAATAAAACCGGAACCGCCCGTCAAGGCAAAGGAAAAACCGGTCACTCCACCACCCAAGCCCCCAGTCAGAAAAAAGCCGGAAGCCCCGGTTCGGGCAAACGAAAAACCGGTCTCCCAGCCCAAAGAACTTCCAGCCAAGAAGGCGGAACCGGAAAAACGATCCGTAACCATCGATTTTGATAATGTTGACATACTCCTTTTCATAAAATTCATCAGTGAGGTGACTGGCAAGAACTTTATCATAGACCAAAAGGTCAAGGGCAAAGTGACCATTGTATCCCCGACAAAGATCTCAGTGGAAGAAGCGTACAGGGTCTTTGGATCGGTTCTGGAAGTCCATGGTTTTACGACTATTGAAGCGGGAGCCGTTATCAAGATCGTGCCATCAGTTGTGGCACGGGGGAAAAGCATTGAAACACGGTTGCAAGAAGAGGCCACGAGTCCTGAAGACAAGGTAATCACGCAACTGATTCGCCTGGATTATGCCAATCCCGATGAATTGAAAAAGCTCTTTGCCCCTTTGATATCCAAGAGCAGTGTCATTGTCTCATACCCCCCCTCAGGCATGCTCATCGTCACAGATGTCCTTTCCAATATCCAGCGCCTGCTCCGCATCATAAGCGCCATTGATGTTGTGGGCATTGGTGAAGAGATATCGGTAATCCCGCTTGAACATGCCATTGCATCGGTCCTGATAAAGCCCCTGACTACTATCTTCCAGCCCAGCCGCACAGCCAGAACAAAAAAAGGGGCAGCCGCAGTGACTCCTGCCATCAAGATGGTGGCTGACGAGCGGACCAATTCCTTGATCCTGTCAGCCAGTGAACATGACACAATAAAGATCAAACAGCTTATCAAGATGCTGGATCAGGAAACGCCGCGTGGCGCCGGAGACATCCGGGTCCGCTATCTCCAGTATGCTGACGCCGAAGAGCTTTCCAAGGTTTTGACCGCCCTTCCTTCCAAGGATGCAAAAGCAGGCGCAAAGGGAAAAGCCCCCATGATCTCCAAGGATGTCCAGATCGTTGCCGACAAAGCAACCAATTCCCTGGTTATTACGGCAAACAAGCAGGACTATCTTACGCTTGAAGATGTCATCAATAGGCTGGATATACCCCGGCCCATGGTATATATTGAGGCGTTGATCATGGAAGTCAAAGCAGACAAGGATTTCAGAATCGGCGTGGAGTGGCGTGTTGGGCAGGATGATATCGGGAGTTATGAGGGTCGGACCGTGGGCGCATTTGCAGGCTCTGTCCCTGGAAGCAGCATGATTCCCAGCACCGCCGCCCTTCCTGCCGGGCTTTCTTTCGGTGTTCTGGGCGAATCCATTACCATCGGGGGGATAAGCTTTCCTTCCATAGCCGCTATTGCACGGGCGTTCCAATCAGATTCAGATGTGCATATCCTTCAAACACCCCAGATCCTGACCACAGACAACGAAGAGGCCCAGATTCAGGTGGCAGACAACGTGCCATACCTCACCAAGGAGGCCACAGGCGACCAGCAGTACCAGACCTATGAATACCGCGATGTGGGGCTCACGCTCAAAATCACGCCCCAGATCAATCAGGAACGGTTTGTCCGGCTCAAGATTTTTCAGGAATACAGCACGTTGGCCGAAGGGTCTGCCGCCGACAGACCCACTACGTTGAAGCGCACTGCAGATACCACCGTAGTTGTTCAGGACAAGCACACAGTAGTGATCGGCGGGCTTGTTGGTGACCAGATCAGCAGGGGAACCTCAGGCGTGCCTTGCCTTGGCGACATCCCTGGGCTGGGTTGGCTCTTTAAATCATATTCCAGGAGTCAAAGCAAAACCAACCTGTTCATTTTTATCACACCACACGTCATCGAAAGCCCGGCTGAAGCAGAAAAGATCCAGAAGGAAAAGATGGGACACATCGAACGGGTGGAAGAAGGTGTAATAAAAATGTATGAAAAACCGGAATTGAAAAATGAGAATTGATGGTCTCGTAAAAAGTCAAAAAATGTATTTTTTTGTCATTCCGGCGAAAGCCGGAATCCATTCTTTTCAGGTAGTTGGAACTAATATGGACTCCGGTTTTCACCGGAGTGACGACTTCCAACGAACTTAAACATCAAGTTCGTTGCCGACAGGACGCCGCGAAGCGGCATAAACCAGCTTTTTACGAGATTATCAAATTTTGAGATTAAAGAATTCCTGAATTCCTCTATTCAAAATCCCTCAATCTTGGGTACACAAATGACTCACAGATTAATTGGCGAAATACTGACTGAAATCTCCGGACTGACGGTAGAAGCCCTCACAGAGGCGCTCAAGATCCAGGAAGAAAAGGCCGGACGTATCGGTGAGATTTTAATCGATCGGAAGGCCGTCTCAGAAGCCGATGTATTAAAGTGTCTCGGCATTCAGTTTGGCCTCCCCTTCTGGCCGAGCCTCCCCACTGAAGATCTGAAAACCGACTTTACCCAACAGGTCCCGATTCAGTTTCTAAAAAAATACAAGATGATCCCCCTTGTCAAGGGAGAAGAGGCTTTTGTAGCTGTGAACGATCCGCTGACTTTCCAACCCCTTGACGACTTGCGCCTTTGCCTGGGTTGGAACGGGGCGCAGACTGTGCTTGCTCCCCATTTGGCCATCATCTCGGCCATCAATACTGCCTATGACATGGCCAGGGATTCTGCGGAAGAAGTCATCGAAGGCATGCATGGCGAGGAAGACAGCGACCTGATCATGTCTGAGATTGAAGAAACCGGTGATCTCCTGGATGAGACAAGCGATGCGCCAATCATCAGACTGGTCAATCTTATGCTTTCACAGGCCGTGAAGGCCCGTGCCAGTGATATTCACATTGAACCGTATCAGAATAAACTCAAGATTCGCTATCGAGTGGACGGAATTCTCTACGACAAGCTCTCCCCACCGAAGCACATTCAGTCAACGCTGGTATCCAGAGTCAAGATTATGGCCAAACTGAACATTGCGGAAAAAAGGCTCCCGCAGGATGGCCGGCTTGACATCAAAATTGCTGACAAAAATGTGGACATTCGCGTTTCCACCATCCCAACGGCGTTTGGGGAGAGGGTCGTCCTCCGATTATTGGATAAATCAAGTGTCCTGCTAAAGCTCTCTGATCTTGGCATGCCTGAAAATAACTTGAAAGTATTTGATAAACTTATCCGGAATCCCCACGGCATCATATTGGTCACAGGACCAACCGGAAGCGGGAAAACCACGACCCTGTATGGAGCCCTCAGTTCGATCAACACCTCGCAGATAAATATCATCACCGTGGAAGATCCCATTGAATACCAGATGGACGGCATTGCCCAGATTCAGGTAAATCCCAAAATCGATCTCACGTTTGCCAAGGGGTTGCGATCCATTGTGCGCCAGGACCCGGACGTTATTCTCGTGGGCGAAATCCGGGACCTGGAAACCGCAGAAATTGCCATTCAGTCTGCTTTGACCGGCCATCTGGTCTTTTCCACTCTTCATACGAACGATTCGGCCAGTGCCGTGACACGCCTCATTGATATGGGAACAGAAGCCTTTCTGGTGAGCTCATCCGTGATTGCTATTTTGGCCCAGCGACTGGTCCGGGTCATTTGCAATGACTGTAAGGAGGCATACACACCCGAGCGAGAATCCTTTCAAAGCATTGGCATATCGCCAGAAGCCCTGGAAGGAAAAAAGATATACAAAGGCAGAGGATGCCCTGCTTGTCTTAACACGGGCTATCTGGGACGCAAAGCTATCTTTGAATTCATGGTTATGGATGACGATCTCAAGAATCTCATACTAAAGACAACTGATGCCAATGCCATAAAACGTGAGGCTGTGAAAAAGGGGATGACCACCATACGGCAAGATGGCGCACAGAAGGTCCTGGATGGCATAACCACGATCGAAGAGGTCTTCAGGGTGACCCAGGAATAAGGACTCGCCCTAAGTGCAGCCCTTTTCCCCTTTCCCACCTGTAATTCCTGGTACACTTTGTGCATATATTCGTGGCTGTGGGATATGCAGCTAGTTCTCCCAACTATCCTCCCACGTTCAGGGCGGACATGACTTACCATGCTCCGCCCTGTTCTTTGTTCGTATTCCAGGCAATATAATATCCCCCTCTTCCTATCACCTGATCAGGGAGAAACCTAAGCCGGAATCGACAAATGCCTAAAGCGCCATCCCTTGATTTGGTCTGTGCAATTCCTGTGACTCCAGTGCGACTTCGCCTCACTTTAGGCATTTTAGGCACTTTAAATTTTAGGCATTTCAACCTACTCATGAAAGACCGTCAGATTCTTGACACAAAGCAATCTTAGATATCCCCTCACCCGTGGCCAAGACCACTCATCCAGGAGATCACAATGACGCCTAACGCAACAACAAGACAACAAGACTGATAGATCCTTGCGGCAGGCTTTTTTGCCAAGAAGGCGTAAAGGCCCCCCAGAATAATACCCGCCATAAACCCGAAGAAATGAGCCGAAAGATCAGCATGTTTCCCCGAACCAAGAATCCCAAGCAGCGCCAGGCCACCAGCCAAGGGAAGCCATGCCTTGATTTTCCGGCCGGGTATCCTGAACTTCTTGAAAAACTGCTGTGCGGCCAGAATTCCCACTGACCCGAAAACAGCAGTAGACGCCCCAACCGAAAGATGCCCGGACCCGTACAAGAGGGCATTTACCAGATTGCCGATTATGCCTGTTGCAAGGATCATGAGCCAGCCAACACCCCATCCCGTGATGGTGCAAACTGCAGTGCCAAACAACGCGATGCCGAGCATGTTTCCTGCCAGGTGCAAGGCGTTTGCGTGAAGCATGAGTGCAGTCACGCTCCGATACAGTTCTCCCTGCATGATATGAGAGGCTGATGACCCGAAGGCCCTGATAAGAGAATTACTGTCATTTGCCGCTGTGACAGCTATATGACAACCCAGCAAGATGACCGATGCCCACAGACCGGTGAGCGTCTTGCCGTATTCATAACAGATGGGTTCATCGGTTGGGCGGAAGTCCCGGTTTTCCTCAAGGTATTGTTCGATTGTGGCGAGAGCCCTGCTGTAATCCCTTTCCTCTACCAACACATCCCATCCACCCTCCCCTTTTCTCACACGGTGCGGGATGCCGGATGACAACAGGACCAATCCGTACGAATTTGCCTGATCGGCTGAGAGGTTTTTGAATAGTTCGAGCATTTGAAGGCGCGATCTGGTGCTTTTGTTTTCCAGGGTATGCCCTAGCCTAATATGAACAAATAACACGTTTTCTTCTATTATGCCAACCTATGATCCTGACCCTGCCAAGCGGGGAAAAAGCGAGATTACCACTTTCAACAAGTTGTAGAAATGCCGAGATACTAAATTATTCGGTTGATTTTTTTTCCGTCAAAATATAGGAATAGAATTCCTCTTATGGATCGAGACCAGACAAATCCTGGGGAAAAAACAAAAGATTGGAGATGAGTGTTCATGGATGAATCTGTCAAAACGTTGAGAAACATTGCATTGGTTGGTCATGGGAGCGGGGGAAAGACTTCCGTTGCAGAGGCCTTTCTGTTCACAGCAGGCGTGACCAATCGTTTGGGTCGAGTGGATGACGGAAACAGTGTGATGGATTTTGAGCCAGAGGAAGTGCGGCGCAAGGTCAGCATCTCCTCGGCCTTTCATCACTGTGTCTGGAACAAACACAAG
>DAOUWN010000218.1 GCA_030667105.1 Deltaproteobacteria bacterium | reverse complement strand
TCTACCTCAGGTGAAACCGGCATCATGGCAGCGAAAACCTTGCAGGAAGAGGATGCAAACCTTGTAGTGGTCGCCCACTCCGTAGGCTTTTTGGGACCAAACCAGGATCAGTTCTCGGATGATGCCTTTGAGGAAATCACACGTCTGGGGGGCCGCGTTTACAAAGGCACAATCCTGACCCATTCCATTGAAACCGCCCTGGCAAAAGAGTTCTCAGGGGTCTATCCCACGCTCCTTGTTGCCAACACCCTCAGAAGATTGGGGCAGGGGATGAAAGTCTGCTGCGAGATCGTTATGGAAGCGGCTGATGCGGGCCTTATTGCCGAGGGCAAAGAAGTGGTGGCCGTGGCTGGCACAGCCAAAGGGGCGGACACGGTTGCCATTATCAAATCCGCAGCTTCCAAGCGGTTTCTTGAGCTTTATGTATCTCAGATCGTGGCCAAGCCGGGATAGGCCATCGTCATGCATCCAGAGGATATAGAGCGAATAAAGCCATTCAAGCTTGTCAAGTATTTTACTTTTTCCAGCCTCATCGTTATCCTAATGGGTTCTTTGGCTTTGTCCGTGGTCATTGCCCGTCGTGCCGAGACAGTGCTTATCAAAAAGAGTGAAGACTATGCTTTATTGATGGCAGAAAACCTCAACCATCAGGTCTTCCTCCAGTTCCTTGTTCCTGCAGCTCTTCAGTTTGGTCAAGTCATTAAACTTCGGAACAAAGCTCTCTTTGAGCGTTTGGACCAGGTTGTCAGGAACACCCTTCACAGCTTCACGGTAGAGACAGTCAACATTTTTGACCGCGAAAACAACGTTATCTTTTATAGCTTCGACGAGGACCTGGTGGGAAAAAAGGGGGTAGGCGGCATCGACTATCAGCAGGCCCTTCTTGGCAAATCAACCTCAAGACTGATTCGAAGAGAAGGATTCCTGAGCATGCTCATGGGAACTCCGAAAGAGAGCGAGCTCCGAACCTATGTGCCTTTACGAGCAGAAAGACCCCTGTCAAACATTGAGGGTCCTATCCTCGGGGTCTTCGAGATTGTTCAAGATCTTTTCGATGACTATAAGACCATTGCTCACTTCAAGCACAGGATCATGGTCACGTCTGTTTTGATCATGGGGCTCCTGTTTGTTGTCCTGCGGCATATTGTAAAACGGGGTGAGAAGATCATTGAAAAACGGGCCGGTGAACGACTCCTCCTAAAGGAAAAACTCAATCAGGCTGAGCGTCTTGCAAGCCTTGGTGAGATGGTAGCTGCTGTCTCTCACGAGATACGTAATCCCCTTGGGATTATCAGCAGCACGGCCGAACTGTTGAAACGAAAGTTGACCCGCACGGACCCCCAAGACCAGCTTGCAGACGTCATAGTTCAAGAAGCCACCCGCCTCAACAGTATTGTGACTGATTTCCTTAACTTTGCGCGGCCTCCGACACTGAACTTGACATCATGCAAAGTAGAGGACATTCTGGAGGAAAACCTGACTTTCCTTGCTCCGGAGATCCAGTCAAAAGGCTATGAAATTCACAAGGAATTTGCAACACATGTGCCGGAAATACAGGCAGATCCAGGGCTGCTGTACCAGGCTTTTTCAAATATTTTGATGAACGCCATGCAGGCCATGCCTGAGGGTGGATCCATATACATTGAGGTGTCAGCCCGGGCAAATGTCCTAACGATTATCTTTGCCGACGAGGGGAAGGGAATCCCGGACGAAGTGCTGAAAAAAATCTGGGAACCCTTCTTTACGACAAAAGAAAAAGGGTCCGGTCTTGGCCTTCCCATCGTGAAGAAAATAGTTGAAGGCCATGGTGGCACCATTGGCATCGGAAATGGCCGGGAAAGGGGAGCACAGATTACTGTTACGTTGCCGGTAAAAGGCGTGAAGCAGACGTAACTCAAAAAGTCCGGGCTGTGCAGAGGGTTGTTGAGAACTTACACAGGAAATAGCAAATGGAGACAATTCTTATCGTAGATGACGAGAAAAATTATCTTGTCGTCTTGAGCGCATTTTTATCAGAAGAGGGGTATGAAACCCTTACTGCAGATAACGCTCAGAGCGCCCTTGAGATCGTGCAATCCACGGATCTCGACCTTGTTCTTACAGATATGAAGATGCCCTCTATGGACGGCATTGAACTGCTAAGGCACATCAAGGAAAAGGCTCCTGACCTGCCTGTGGTTATGATGACGGCATACGGAACCGTGGAAAAGGCGGTTGAGGCTATGCAATTGGGCGCATTCAACTTTATCCTGAAACCCTTTCAGAATGAAACGCTGAAGCAGATCGTGGATAAAGCGGTTCGCGCTTACAGCGTCGTGAAGGAAAACCGCCGTCTTGTTCATGCCCTCGGAAACCTATATCGCTTTGATAACATCATTGGCAAGAGCAAGCCAATGCAGGCCATATTCGACATGATTCAAAGGGTTGCCCACACTAAAGCTACGGTACTGATCACAGGTGCCAGCGGCACCGGCAAAGAGCTGATTGCAAAGGCGATTCATTTCAACAGCCCTCGCAGCAACAAACCGTTTGTGGCTGTTAGTTGCGCAGCCCTTGCCGAGACCTTGCTGGAAAGCGAGCTCTTCGGTCACGAAAAAGGGGCCTTCACCGGCGCCATTGCCATGAGAAAGGGCCGGTTTGAGCTGGCAGATGGAGGAACCCTGTTTCTGGATGAGATCGGTGAAGTGCCGGCTTCTTTGCAGGTGAAGCTCCTGCGCGTGCTTGAAGAGATGAGCTTTGAGCGGGTGGGTGGCACCAGAGCTGTTGCTGTTGACGTGCGTTTGATCGCAGCCACAAACAAGGATCTCAAATCAGAGGTGGAACAGCATCGGTTCAGGGAAGACCTCTTTTTTCGCCTGAACGTGGTTCACATCCAACTGCCGCCTTTGAAGGAGCGGTCTGAGGACATCCCCCTTTTGGGATTGCATTTTGTCAACAAATATGCTCGGGAAGCCAACAGAGGAGAGATGACTATCTCTGCTGATGCCATGCGATTTCTGTGTAATCATAGCTGGCCCGGAAATGTGAGGGAGTTTGAGCATGCCATTGAAAGGGCCGTGCTTTTTAGCAATGAAAACGAGATCACACTCGACGATCTGCCAAAGGACCTCATGCGTTTTTCAGACCTGGAAATTCCTGTGAACTGGCAAAAGCTATCTAATCTTCCTGAGACGATGGATGCCATAGAGAAGAGACTAATTGAAAAGGCGCTTTCCTTGTCTAATAACATCCAGTCTCGTGCGGCCAATCTTCTTGGAATTCCCCGAGCCAATTTGCAATACCGCCTGAAGAAGCACGATCTGGTGTAAGCTTCTCTGAATGCAAGAATCCTTGTATAGAAAGTTGGCACTATATATTTTTTTGTGTGATATCAGATAGTTTATGGTTGCCGGCAGGGGGGATGTATAGAAAGTTGGCACTACATGCCTTTTGACATGATATCGGCTGGTTAAGGATTTCTGGGACGTCGTTTGTACAAGAATTTATACAAATCGACGGACTTTGAAGAGAGAAAGTAGTCGCTGGCTAACGGTGTTTTCGCAATATCGTCAAGAATCGAAGATAAATTTTTTGCTGAAACATTCGGCAGTTACCCTCCTACCCTTGCAGATCGAGGGCGAACCAAGGTGTTTACTTCTTCTCAAGATGATGCCTTGGCATCATTGTTGCTAAGGTATAGGGCAAAACAAGCGTGGTGAAGAAATTTCTTCATTCGCTTTCCTCCAGCCAAAGGCTAATCGTCAGCCACGCGATTAGCCTTTAGTTTTTAGCCACAAAAAAAGGCCGCCGAGACACAGCGGCCTTTTTCCATTTCCAGATGCAAGCTAACTGGGCCACCCCGTCGAAGCTATGCGCCGTTTGGTACGATCCAGTATCAGGCATTCTGTGCCTGCTATCCGTTCTATGAAACGCTTCCCGGCATCAGGCTGAAGGACAAAAACGGCAGTCGACAGCGCATCTGCGTCCATGACATTGGAAGCCATTACAGTTACGCTTGCGCTTTGCCTTGGCGAAAGCCCGGATTCTGGATCCACAATATGGTGATAAAGTTTTTCTTTATCAAAATAGATTTCGTAATTACCGGACGTTGCTATTGCGCCGTCAGCCATCTTGACAAGGTCCCCTAAAAGCCCTTCATTATCAGGGTCCTGCACCCCCACCTTCCACGGCGTGCCGTCTTGCCTTCCCCCGATTGCGCGAATATCACCGCCCGCGTTGATCAAGGCATGTTTGATACCGGTGCGCCTTATCAACTCGGCTGCCTGGTCAATTATGTAACCCTTGGCAATGCCGTCCAAGGTAATCCCCATACCTTCTTTCTTGAATCGAATCGATTT
>DAOUWN010000007.1 GCA_030667105.1 Deltaproteobacteria bacterium | reverse complement strand
GGTGGAATGTTGCTTGGTAGTGGTGCAGTGGCAGCCGCTATCGGTTCTGTGTTTAATAAATTATTCCCATGGCAAAGTTTGTTGTCGGAAACACTTAGTGGCCTGCCTCAGTGGGCCGAACTCTCAATGTCTATAGCATTGGGAGTCCACCTGCTTGGCCTCAATGTCATGGTAATCGGTTTAGTTTTTGGACAGGATCAACAGGATCTTAAGGATTTGATTGTGAATTTCCCCCTCCCAGCTTGCCTCGCCATAGCATCTGCCAAGCTGCGACGGCTGGACGGAAGGGAGAAAACTCAATCCCGCCCTGGGGCAGAAAACAGAGAACCTCATTATTTCCCTCGAAGAGGAATGACTCTTTTTGCCTTTCTTCCCTCCGGGGCGTAGGCCCCACGGGCCGGAGGCCTTTTCTTGTATCTGGCTGAAGAAAAAATAGGGAAACAGACGCATTATTTCATCAGGGAATCCGTCAAAGACGGCTGTTTCTTCAGGAGCCGCGATCTTTTTTGTCTCGGTACGAACCCTGCCGGTTATATCATCTACCCTGGAGGAAACGCCTTTTACATTGACGACGTTGTGGAAGATAGACTGTCCGACCTGGGGGTGAGGGCGAACCAGGATGATCTGGAAGATATATTCTGGCCTTTTCTCAACCCCAGAATCAGACGGCTTGTGGACGCCCTTAACCAAAAAGCCAGGGCCAGACGAAAAAAGGTGCGTGAGAAGCCCAAGCAGGACGACGTAATTCGTGCGCAGGTCAGTGATTTTGACAAACGACGTGTCCATTATTTGCGGTTCGGAGGCGTGGAACACAACAGCATTTATCGCATGCCTGTCGCTCTTTACAGATGGGCCTTTGAAAAATCACGGGATGAGATCGAACAGCGTTTTTTGAACATGGAGCGTTGCCTCAACCCCTCGGAACCCAAAAACTACACCTTCGCCATCTTTGACCTGGAGCGGTTTTTCACGGAAAGTTGGGCGAGACAAGTCCCTCAGGGATTAGACCGAGACAAGATGGAGAAACACTTTCTGGAAGAGATTTGCCGACTGAATGAAGATGCCTCTTTCTGTAGCAGAAACGAAAAACGCGCGTGCCTGCACGAACATCTGATTCGATACGTGATCATGTTTTTTGATCACGACTATGCGCCGGACAGTTTCTTGGGAGACTATATAAGGGATTTCATGGATGCCAGGAGGGCGTGGAGGGCGCCGCCAAACAAACGGTCCGTAAGTCTCGAGGAGGCAAGCACTATATTTGGCGTCAAAAAGGACGCCCTTAAAACCATGACCAAACGCGGGCTGGTCCGTCTTTATCGCCGTGTGGCCAAAACAATGCATCCAGACACGGGGGGGACCAACGAAGCCTTTGTGCAACTCACCGAGGCCTACCATGAACTCCTGAGAATCAAGGAGAGGAGACCAAAATGGACCAGAAAACAGTAGGGGCCCCTGTTCTTGTCATAAGAAGTTCTGCTTTCTGTTCTCCCTTTCTTTGATTTTCATAATGTTGATAAAACCGTAAAAAGTCGAAAAACACCTCTTTCTGTCATTCCGGCGAACCCCGGATCGTGGTCCGGGGCAGGCGCCGGAATCCAGTTTATTCAGCCCCGCCGTGCTCGCGCCCGTCGCGGCAGGTAGTTACAAAGGCTCTGGACTCCGGTTTTCACCGGAGTGACGACTTTTTACGAGACCGTCAATATTAATATTTGACAAAATGATTCGATGTATTTAGAGTACATGGTTACTATATTTGCGGTGCCAAACGGACGAATGGGCGCTTACCTTGAGACACTGTGGTTAAGGGCCACTCCAGAATGTATTGGGGTGGCCCATTTTTTGGATGCGTTGCACCACATGATCACCGTGCCTGACATGCAGCAGGCCCACTTTCGAAAAACAACCACGCCTCCCGTGGCATGATGTTTGCCGAGTCCCGCCAGCATTGCTTCTGCAAAACAGGGAAGAGAATAGGGAAAAATTGATGAAAATCGGATTAATTGGTTTGCCGAATTCGGGAAAAACAACGGTTTTTAATGCCTTGACAAAGGCCGATGCAACGGTCACCGTCTATACCGATTGCAAGGCGAAGCCGAACCTGGCGGTTGTCGATGTGATCGATGACAGGGTCACCTCCCTTTCGAAAATGTACAACCCCAAAAAAACCGTTCATGCCACCATTGAATTGACTGATTTTGTGGGTCTGAGCCAGGGTTCTGTAAAAGATGGCGTCTTTTCCAGCACATCCCTGGCTCTCATGAAGAACTCGGACGCATTGGCCTTGGTGGTACGCAACTTTCCGGATGCCGCCGGCGATCCTCCAGCACCTCTGGAAGATATTGCAACTATCAAAGATGAGTTGCTGATTTCCGACATGATAGTTGCTGAAAATCGACTGGAACGGATTGAAAAGGCCTGCAAAAGGGGTAAAAAAACCAACATTCTTGAAATGGAAGAAAAGATCCTACGAGACATTGTAGCGCATGTGAGCAACGATGGATGGATCAGGGATCTCGACCTGAACGGCGACCAGGAAAAAATTATCCGTGGATTTCAGTTCCTGACGCAAAAGCCGTTCATGATTATTCTGAACTCCGACGAAACGCTTTTCGGAAATAATCAGGATATCCTTCGGGAAATCGAAAAGCAAAACAGTGTGATAGAATTTGCAGGGAAATTTGAGATGGAATTGGCCCGCCTGACGGATGAGGACGACGTTAAGCTCTTCATGGAAGATATGGGTACTCAGGAATCGGCGCGGCAACGTTTAACCTGCCTGGCCTATAAGACCCTGGGCTATATCAGCTTTTTCACGGTGGGCTCCGATGAAGTGCGGGCATGGAACATTGTCCATGGAAACACCGCTGTAAAGGCGGCCGAAACCATTCACACCGATCTGGCCCGTGGATTCATCCGGGCCGAATGTTTCTCCTGTGATGATTTGATGCAATGCGGATCTGAAAAGGGTGTTCGCGAAGATGGCCACTTCCACTTGAAAGGAAAGGATTACATAGTCCGGGACGGGGACGTCATGAACATCCGCTTTCATGTTTAGCAAGATCTAAGATTTGAGATACGCCACCGAGTGGTTCGTAAGGGATAATCAACATGACACAAAACAATATCCAGCAGGACAAGATTCGAAACGTCGCCATCATCGCCCATGTCGATCATGGAAAAACCACCCTTGTGGACCAGCTGTTCAAACAGAGCGGTATGTTTCGCGATAATCAGCAGGTTGATGAGCGACTAATGGATTCAATGGATCTGGAGCGGGAGCGGGGTATCACGATATCCTCAAAGAACGGGTCCTTTGCGCATGACGGGTATTGGATCAACATCATCGACACGCCCGGCCATGCCGATTTCGGCGGCCAGGTCGAGCGGGTTCTGAATATGGCCGATGGTGCGTTGCTCCTCGTTGATGCACAGGAAGGCCCAATGCCCCAGACCTACTTTGTGCTCAAGAAAGCCCTTGCCTTCAAGCTACCCATCATCGTGGTGATCAACAAGATCGACAAACCCAACGTCCGCCCGGATTGGGTTGTGGATCACGTATTTGACCTCTTTGTGAAACTGGACGCCCCTGATGACATCCTCGATTTCGCGGTCATCTATGCCTCTGCAAAAGACGGTTACGCGGTTACCGAGACATGCCAACAGGGCTCGTCCATGGCGCCCCTTGTGGAGACCATCATTTCTCACGTGCCGCCTCCGTCGGGCGATCCGGCAGGCCCACTGCAGCTGCGAGTAAGCTCCATCGACTATTCACCCTTTCTGGGTCGTCTCGGCATCGGTAAGATCACTTCAGGCGATGTCAATGTCGGTCAGGCTGTTGTCGTGGCGGATCAGACAGGCGCGCTTCTCTCTGCCGTCATTTCCCAGGTGTATCGATTTGAGGGCAACCGCAAAGTACCGACAGCCCATGCCGGTGTGGGCGAGGTCGTTGCCGTTGCCGGAATGGACTCCGTCGCAATCGGCGATACCTATACGGTCCCGGATAACCCCTGCCCGTGCCCGCCGATTTCCATTGATCCGCCAACGATTTCGGTAAATATCCTCCCCAATGATTCGCCCTTTGCGGGGACGGAAGGAACCTTCGTGACATCCCGCCATCTTGCCGATCGTTTGCATCGGGAAACTCTGGCGGATGTCGCATTGGTCGTAGAAGAGTTGGCCGAAGACGTGGGTTTTAAGGTGTCAGGTCGTGGGGAACTGCATCTGGCCATCTTGATTGAGAAGATGCGAAGAGAGGGTTACGAATTTCAGGTCTCTTGCCCCCAGGTTGTGTTGAAGCAGCAAGGTGATAACACCCTGGAGCCCTATGAGGAGCTGACCATTGATGTCGACGAGGAGTACATGGGCATGACAATGGAAGGCCTTGGTTTGCGCAAGGGCAGGCTCATCGATATGCAAAAAGGAAGCGGCCGGGCGCGCCTCAGGTACAAAATACCTACCCGGGGCCTTATCGGCTACCGGTCTGAGTTTATGTCCAGCACCAAGGGCATGGGCGTTATGAACTATGTTTTTCTGGAATACGGCCCACACGCCGGCGAAATCCGCCATCGAAGAAACGGCGTCCTGATTTCCAAGTCTACCTGCATGACCGTGGCCTATGCCCTGTTCAACCTGCAGGCCCGAGGCAAGCTCTTTCACGGGCCGGGCGTTGAGGTCTATGAAGGACAGATCATCGGTGAGCACAGCCGAGACAGGGACCTGGTGGTGAACCCCGCCAAAGGAAAGAAGCTTACCAACATGCGCGCAGCAGGATCCGATGAAAACGTTATTCTCACGCCACCGTTGATCATGGGGCTGGAAGAATGCATTTCCTACATCAACGACGATGAGCTGGTCGAGATCACTCCCCGGAACATACGGCTCAGAAAACGCCAACGGGGGCGGACTTGCATGCCCGCAGTCCTACAAAATGCTGCATGAACCCTAACGTTTTTTTGCAGCGCCCGACGTCTATTCCAGTTCTTCCAATCTCTTCTCATACATAGCGCTCCGTTGTTCAAAAAGGCTGGTGATCTCTTCCAATTCATAAAAGAGCTTGTCAATGGCAGGTTGGCATTTATGAATAGACTGAGACACTATTGCTATCCTTTCGCCGTCATGAGCCTGGGATGCTTCCAGCATGGCCTGGCTCAGTTCATTGAGTTCCCGCTCGCGCGATTCAATTTCATGTTCCACCTGGGCAATACGCTCTTCGATGGGTTTCAGCACCTTGCCTCGTTCGGTTATAATCTCAGAGCGTCTGCGCCTAATCTCTTTTTTTGTCAACTTGGCAGACGGCCCTTCATTGTCGGCATCTTTCTCAGTGTCAAGCTTCATCAGTCTTCGGATTTCTACTTCATTTTCCCAACCGCCTTTTTCCAGAAACCGTTGATAGCCTCCCTCAAACACACAGACCTCGTCATGCTGGAATACAACAAGCCGATCTGCAAGGGCTTCGAGAAACATTTCGTTGTGGGTAACCATCACAACTGCTCCTTCAAAGCTGGCGATAGCCGCCAGTAGAGAGTCACAGGAAAACATGTCCAGGTGATTTGTCGGCTCGTCAAGAAGTATGAGGTTGACAGGCGCTGCTAGGATTTTGCCCAGCATCACCCTGGCCTTTTCTCCCCCTGACAGGACTGCTATTTTCTTTAGAGCAGCGTCGCCCTCAAACATCATTGCACCACCAATGTTGCGGGCCAATTGCCTGTCCACATCGGGATGGGAATGAAAAAGTTCTTCCTCCACCGTTCTAGCCTCGTTAAGGCTTGCGATATTGGTCTGCTCAAAGAACCCTTTTGTTACGCCAGGATTGGAGACAATCTCACCGGCATCAGGTTTGAGGTCTGCCGCGAGTAGTCTAAGGAGAGTGGTTTTGCCCTTCCCGTTCCTGCCGATTACGCAGACCCTGTCGCGGGCCCCTATGGTAATATTGAAATTCCTGATAAGCGGTACCTTGGCATCGTACGAAAATGAGACATCTCGGGCACTCATCACGTATTTTCCACGATAAGGTCTGCTCCGGAAGGAGAAATCGAGTGTTTCGATCCGTTCAAGCCTCCCCAGCTTTTCCTTTTTCTCAAGGGTTTTGATCCTGGACTGCACTAGATTGGCGAGTCTGGCCTTGGCCCTGAACCGGCTTATGAACTCCTCGATCTTTTTTTGGCGACGCTCGTCGTTGATTCGAGTTTTCTCGTATATTTCCTCCTGTTGGGCGATCTGAGCGTAGAGCTTTTCTGTGTTTCCCTCAACTTTGCGGACCTTTTTGCGGTGGATTGCCGTGGTGTGCGTGACGACTTTGTCCATGAACCCCCTGTTGTGGGTAATAAGGATGAGTTCGCGAGGCCAGCTCAACAAGAAATGCTCAACCCACCGGATTGAAGTAATGTCGAGGTAGTTCGTTGGCTCATCCAAAAGCAGCAAATCCGGTTCAGAAACAAGTACCTTGGCGAGATTCAGACGGACCTGATATCCACCGGAAAACTCTTCCGGGTGGCGGGCCAGGTCATTAGGGGAAAAGCCGAGCCCTGCAAGAATTCTTTCAACCTTCCAGTGGTGATCTCGCTCTTCTTCCCGAAGTCCCTTCATCCCTTCTTTCAACACCGTATCTTCCGTGAATTCAAGATGTTGCCGAACGTAACCCATGCGATGGTGTTTGGGTATTGTAATAGCCCCTGAATCAGGACGCTCGTCTCCGACAATTAGTCGAAACAGGGTCGTCTTTCCGTGGCCGTTTCGTCCAACGAGCCCAACGCGTTCGCGGGGATTAATCTTAAGGCTAATCCGATCAAAGAGAACTTGAGTGCCGTAACTTTTCGTGAGATTCTCCACACTAATCATGTGGCTACCCTTGTACCAGTCATGACCACCTTCCGGCAAATTTGCAATATGTCACCGCTTTCTTCGAAGAAGGTTTATGATCCGGCCAAAAAACGCTGTCAGTACAACCAAAGCTAAAAGAAGTCCTACGGGAATAGCGATGAAAATACTTACCTTCAAGGCCAAAATCAGAAGTGGCACCAAGACAAATACGATTGTCAGTATTAGGATAATCGCAAGGCATCCGGTCAGGAAGTCTTTACTGAATTGGTGCCTTTGAGTTTTTTTATCGCTCTTTGTCATTCTTTTCCCCCTGCGAATTCTGTTCTTTGTTCTTGTTGATCTCCTTAAAGTGAAACTCTTAAGCTTTTTTCAAATTGATCAAAATATACAGTTAATTTGATGCGCCATCCGGGTATTTGGACAGTTTGGAGATTTTTTCAAAGAGGCAAACAGCCCTTTAATGGGCACCCCCCTGCCTCCTCCTATCCGCAAGCAACAGCAATCCAATGTCCCACAAAATGAGTAGCCGCTATTACGGCAAGGGCGATCAGTAAGTGCTCGGCAACCACTCGCCATGGTTTTGTGCCTTGAGACCTGGCTATATGGTAACTAAGGACGGCCAGCACGCCTAAACCCCAGACCACACTGATCAAGATTGCTGTCAGGAGTTCAAAAAGTAGAACCGGTATGACAAAGGTCAGGGCGAATAAAAGCTTTGACAAAAATGTCGACACGGTAGCGGCCCATATCTGTTTCTCAGTGTGAAGGTTTTTTGATTCCTCGGCTATGTGGATGCCGAGAGCATCGGAGAAAGCGTCAGCTATTGCGATGGTAAGAATCCCACCAAGCACAACGAGTTTTGAATGGGTTCCGGAATGGAGTCCTACCATAAGCCCCAAAGTTGTGATAGCTCCAGAGGTTAAGCCAAAACTCATCCCTGTCTTCAACGATTTTTTCATTTAGATTACGCAACCCTCCGATGTCATGGTTTGCAGGTTATATGGCAGATCCCGGTAAGTGTTTCGAGAGCATATGGAAAATATCTTCTCTTAAACCAAATTGCGACGTTCACCAAGCTGATGAATACGGGGATCTCAGGATGTTGGTGGTATCAATCTGGAACCGGTTGATCATATCGCGGATGCCGGAGTAGAGATATCCTCCTCCCACCCCGACAAACATAGTCAAGAAAATCCACAAAGTCAAAAATCGGTCCAGAAAAGAAAGACGCTCCGTTGGCGCTATCGACACGAGTCTACCTCCGAATAGAAAGAAATCGTTACCAATCTTGCAAAAGACACTTCAATAGTGGCAGAAACCTACGACCAAATGTCATATCGCCTCCAAATATAATCGTCCATCGTCAATATACGATTTAACAGCCACTACATTGTTTGTGTCAAGGACTTTCGGGTTGCCCTTCCAAAACCATTCAGCCACGGTTTACATATAGCCTGACAAGGTGATATCCTACTTAGTCAGATTGCGGAAAGAAAACGAATTGTGTTGTAGACTTATGCTGCTGTAAATGGGAAACTAAAAATTCGACTTAGTGGATGTTACTATTTCCAGGAGGAAAGTAGATGACGAACAGGAGAACCTTCAAGCTTTGGATAGTCAACGTTGTATCGTTTGTTCTTTTCAGCTTGTTGAGCCTTACTGGCCTAATAAACTGGCTCGTGTTACCGAAAGGGTATGGAGCCAGAGGCGGTTTTCTCGTTTCTTTGAGACATTTGCTGGTTGAGGTCCATGAGTGGACGGCCCTGCTTTTTATGGCTATTATTATTGTTCACATTGTATTACACTGGGGCTACATAAAGGCCAATTTGAAGAAATATGGTATTCTTAAATAGGATGCTTAGGGCTCGCGAAGAAATAAATTTACATTTTCAGGAGTCGAGGCGCACGCATGGCAAGACGCGAGGAGGGCGAATAGCAAGCTATTTAACCGACGAGCAACGCAGCCATGCGGGATGGATCGGCGCATCAAAATGTGAAGTTATTTTTGAGCGAGCCCTTAGACTCAATCAAAGGATCTTTAAGTTCACAGTCGTAGTATTGTGCTTGGCTGGTTTGCTTCCATCCGCAGGGTGTTCGAAAATTCCTCTTGGAAAAAGTTGTGATATTAACAAAACATGGATTTGTGATGAAGAGGCAGACAGCGCCATGCAACGGCAAGATTATGATGCTGGCATTCTTCTTCATCAACGGTTTCTAGAGAAGGAGCCTGAGAATGGGTTTGCTCTGTATCACCTTGGTTACGCATACGGCCAGACGGGAAACCACTTGAAGGAAGTATCTTGTTATGAGAAGGCGATCGGGCTTGGATTTCAAGGAGAGCGTATCTACTTCAACCTGGGCATGGCTTACGGGGAGTTGAACCAAGGAGAGAAGTCCATTCGTGCCTTTAGGAAAGCTTTGGGAATCGATCCCGACAGCGCTGACAATCACTTTGGTCTAGCCATGGCCTATCAAAGAAACTATGATGATAAATTTGCTGAAGAGGAGTTTTTGAAGGCCACAGAGATTGATCCTGGACACCTGGATGCACGGTTGTATCTGAGCATGCTTTACGCAGATATGGGGGATTTGCAAAAGGCTCGTCGTCAACTTCGAAAGATTCTGGAAATCGACCCAACTAACGGAATCGCACGTCAGTTTCTCGAACGCATTGAGAAGGAGTAACGGCATAGGGATGTCCTGAGGTGAGGGGGAACCGGGAAGTTCCCCCTCATTTGTGGCTCAGGTATCACTGGAGCGCCTTACTATCTGCCGCCGGGGCAGGTCCAACCCTGATCGCCGAAGTTCTGGCGACACTGCAGCAAGTATTCGTCGCGTTTCTTCCAAAGCTTTGCCTCGAGGTCGGCTACCTCCTTGGAAAGCTTGTCAACCATGGGGCTGTCCACTTCTGGCTGAGCCCACAAGGTCTCCAGCTCCATTTGTTTTGTAACCAATTGCTTTCTTAACTCCAGGGTATCCTGCTGATAGTCACTCCGCATCTTCTCCCATTTTTCCCGCTGCTCGGGTTTCATTGACTTCCAGCCCCGGGCGCTCGGACCCGATCCCCAGCCACGGCCATGTCTGTCCCGGCCGGGTTCATGCATACCCCAGGCGGGGTGGCCGGGACTCATCATGTGGCCGCCCCAACCGTAGCCAGGGCCCATCATGTGTCCGGTGCCCCCACCGTAACCGTAGCCATAACCAGGGCCGTATTCCTTCGGTTCCTCACAGAAGGCAGGAGCAGCCAGAGCCACTGACAACCCTAATACTGCAAGCACAACAAAAAATTTTCTCATCTTCAACCCTCCTTTTTTGAAGTTTAGCCGGATCCTTGCACAAAAAGCAACCAGAGTCAATAGAGTGGAATTAGCTGGTTTCCATCAACCTCGTTACAAGATTTCAAAACGGATGGGCACTTCCAGAACCTCACTGTCTTTCTGGTTCGTGTAAATCTTTAGACGGTCCGTATTTACGCCCTTCTTCAGCTTTTCAAAAACGGCTTGGACCTGGATCTCAACCATACGACCCGGCTTCATTTCCCTGGTAACAACTTGAAAAAGCGATTTTTCAAGTTCAACCTTGTTGACCTTCAAATCATTGCCCCTGTTCAAAACAACCATGACAGGGCGTCTCATGAACTTCCCGTTTTTCTTTAACTGCTGTAGCCGTTCCTCCGCCAAACGACCAAAGTTCAATGTCTTTGGCCTGACTTCAACCGGTGGCCTGACATTGCCTGTAATGCGGATTACCATCTCAGGTTTTTCCGGATAGTTTGTGGTGAGTTTAATTTGCCCTTTGTACGTTGTCTGTTCTTCTGCCTTATTCTCAACCTTTACTTCCCAGATGCGACCTTTTTCGATCTCGGTGAGTTTCACTTCCACCTTGTCCGGAATGGAGACCGAAGCAAGTTTTACGATCAAGGGATCCTTCTTTTCACCCATCATATGGACAACCGTTTCGATCTTCTCACCCAAGGTCCCTGCAAGGTGGGCGTGTTTGGGCTTGAGATAGATGGGAGCCCACACTGTCCCTTTCATGTCGATGGTCGTCTCGGGATTCCTGGGATCGTTAGAGAATACGCGAGCGGTTTGATGGATATTGCCCTGGTATCCTTTTGTCTTAACTTCCAAGGTGATCGTACCCTCGCCTCCAGGAGGGACGGTCCGGTCAAACCGGGCCACACTACAGCCTCAACCGGGCTTTACTTTCTTAATTTCCAGAGGCGCTTCACCACGATTGAACACCCGGAAATCGTGTTTCACGACCTCCCCTTGAGACACCTGTTTGAAGTCATAAGTAGGCTCCTCAACTTCAATTACCGGTGCGGGTTCTACGCCTTCGTTTGCTAATGAAAACTCAACCGAAACCGTTACGATAAGCAATGCTAGTAGTATGGTTTTAACAACTCTCATCAAGCTATCCTCCTTGTCCAGCGGCTCTATTATTTCCAGTAGCTAAACGTCTTAGTAGCTCAAGCAATTGTTTTGAAGAAATGTATCCCGGAACATTACCGATCCTTTCTCCTTTTTTTGTCAAAAACCATGTGGATGGCAATGCCCGAACGTTGTACATGGACGCTGTCCTTTTATCTTTATCGGAATCGACCCTGATGGGGATGTAGTTTTTGTTCAGGTATTCAATCACCGAAGGATCTTGAAATGTCTCCTTTGCCATTTTTCGACAATAGAAGCACCAGTTTGCATAGAAGTGAAGGAAAGCCCTTTTTCCCTCTTTGTTTGCCAAAGCTATTCCCTTATCGTATGTCTGCCAGTTGATACTTTCTGCCGCTGCAACACTGGCTGGCGAGAACGTGAAAAAGCAAAACACGACGCACAAACCATAAAGAGCGTATTTTGTTTTCATAGTTCTTTTTGCACCCGAGTTCCAGTTCTTTTTCAAGTATTTGTACGAATTATCTCTGCCTTAGGGCTGCCAGTTAAAATACCAAAATCTGTTCATTTGTCCCATCGCCGGGCAATTGCTATTCCACCACCAAAAAGCATCAAGCACGTTCCCAACCACAGAATGGTCATGCCAGGTTTAATGCTGACCTCTGCGATTACCGCAGGCAGGGCTTCTTTCTTGTCCGTTTCTTTTCCAGATTCCGGGCCTTGGTAGTCAAGGTGGATCGTCTTTGCACCCGCGTTTACGCTCTCAAGAGTCACGTAGGCTTCGTCAGGCCCAGGCAGTTTTACCCGACTCGATGGACCACTGTGTTGATGCTCACCTCCAACCGTAATGAATGGCTTCAGTTCTATTGGGTCTTGACCCTTATAGGACACAACAATATTCGCTCCTACGCTGAGGTCCTTCGAATCTTGTTGGCCCATTCGACTTGATACATCAAAGGCCGTGAACACCAATTCATAATCTCCAACCTGAATCTTCTGTCCCTTTTTTAGGTCGAGATGGCTTATTGATTGCCTTTCACCAGGGTTGAAATCTACAGGTGATATGTAAAAGTCCGACAATAGACCCTTCCGAATGTGGGGACTTACAAAACGCTTCGTCTGGCCATCCCGGGTGCGTTCAGACCGAATGTTCGGCAATGCAGTAAACTGAATGTTTTCCTTCTTTACATCCAAGGGAAGAATTAAGCGGATGCCTTTGGCTTCCTCTTTCACTTTGGGACCTTCAAAATTGATATCATAGCCCAAGGCATTTCCTGCTGAACCTTGAGAAAGTGATACCTTTTCTGATTGGTCATAGATTGATGAAGCGACAATACCCAGGAACATCAAACCCACCCCCAAATGGGCCACAGCACCACTGGAAATTGAGATCTTCTTTCTTCCGAGTTTTATGGCAAGGGCCAGGTTCATTGCGGCCACCGCACCGGCAAACAGCGCCAGGAGTAGTACGCCTATTCCTGGGTAGCCTTTCAAGAGAACGACTGTTCCCGTTACGATGGCTCCTATTAAGGACCATACCAGTTTAGGGGCCAGCCTCGAGAGATTGTTCTTTCCCCATCCCATTAACGGAACAAAGCTCAACAATATCACCATGAGAATGGCCAGAGGGAGATTCGTATCCACGTAAAAATCGGTTGAGACTTTTGAAGCCTTTTCAAGGACTCTGGTGATTAGAGGTGCGGATGTCCCAAGGCCGGTTATGACAGTAGAGAGACACAGAATAGCCATGGCGGTAATAACACCAAATTCTCTGGAAAAGAAATGCACATTCTTCTCTCCGCCAGATGCAGGTATTTCCTTTGCCCGTGTCAACAGGAGATAGAGAGAAATGGCAATGAAGACGACCATAAATAGCACTAACCAGCCCGTGATTCCCAAATCCGTAAAGGAGTGAACTGAAAAATCAGCCAAAACCCCCGATCTCGTAAGAAATGTGCAATAGATGACCAGGATAAAGGAAAAAACAGCTAAAACGAAGTTCGTCTTCCGGAGCTTATTCCTTGTCTTTTGGAGGACCATGCCGTGCATAAGCGCCATCCCCACCAACCAAGGTAACAACGATGCATTTTCCACGGGATCCCAACCCCAGTAGCCACCCCAACCCAGGACCTTGTAAGCCCAGTACCCTCCTATGATGATACCGGCGCCCAAGCTCACAAAAGCAAATGCAACCCATGGTAAGGCGGGCTTTATCCACTGGTCATAGTCTCTTCGCCAAAGGGCAGCCATTGCATAGGCAAAGGGGATCGCAAATGCGGCGTAACCCAAAAAGACCACCGGCGGATGGATAGCCATCCAGGGATCCTGCAACAGCATATTCATTCCGTTGCCATCAGGTGGGGTGAAAGCAAGCATCTTGAACGGGCTCTGTTTGATCAACAGAATCATCAAAAAAACGTTGTTTAGATTATAAATGACCATCACCTGCGGTTCCATGTCTTTGGCCTTGTACATGAGTACAATTCCAAGCCAAGCGCCGAGCAGTACCCAGAGCAGAAAGCTGCCTTCCTGGCCCGCCCAGAACGAACTAATCAAGTACAGCAATGGAAGATCACGAGATGAGTATGCCGTCACGTAGCTATAGATGAATTCGTGGTTCAGTATGGAATGCATCAGCAACATTGAAGCGATTGTGATTAGCGCGGCAAAACCGATGAAACTGAAGCGAGCTGTATTTCTGACCGTCACATTGTCTTTCTTGGAACTCAAGACCATGTAACATACAGAGGATATACATATGGCAATCAGTCCAAACCACATTGTGAATTGACCGAGGTTTTTCATTCTTCTTTGAGCCTCCTTTACACTTAGTCAGGTATTTGACTACAGTAGCATGACTTCTACCGCGAGAGATGAGCCGAGTAAGAGTGATCATAAAATGAGTGCTGATAATGCAGGAGCTGCGAGGAAGGGGTTAACACAAAAGGCAAAGACTTGAGAGGAAAAGCGGTACGGGCGGCCCTATGGCTAACGTCCAAACCGTGTTAATGCCCGCCGGAAAGTCAAGACACGAACTTACGTAGGTTGTATTGACTACTATGTGTGCCGGTGTGGGATTTTTCACCGTCGGGACTACAGATAGAGCGAATTCAGGCAACCCTGAAGCACAGCCTTTTGAAACGTCACACAGGGGTTCATTGGCTCCACAACAGCAACCATGTGGCTGACCAAACTCTTTCAATCTTCCACTTTGTTGGCCGCACAGAATGTCACAAGGCGCCGAGCAAGCTCCGGCGATATTGGAAGCCAGCTCCATAAAGCACAAGAACAACCCTAGCGCGAAAATGACGGGAAATGCTTTTCGACCCAAGACAATGATACTCCTCATTAAAATGCCGACCATCTGGCCATGTGATCTAATACTACCGCATTGTCACCAAGTGAACGTGTCGCAATGACTTTGAACATAAGCATAAATCATACCAAGTCAATATGGTATAGCTTTTGTCAATTATAACAAACTGTTATAAGATATGGGGCTACAGTTGGACAGGGCTTTGTGTGTAACAAAGGTTATACAATAGGTAAAAGAATGCCTACTCCCCCCAGACTTTTCCACCGTGGTTGTTTACAGTCCTCTCAACGATTGCGACAGCATGTAGACTGCATCTCAAATTTTGCATTGCACATCCTCCTACGACAGCCATTTCTTGCTCAAACTCGGGGGCTTTCTTGGCGGTTTCATAGGCTTAAAGCGAGAGCACACTGTCACTTCTTCACGATTCACGATGCAAGGTCTGGCGTCAAAGCAAGCGCACTACTTCAAATGTGTTGTCCAAAAGATCAACAACCATCATCTTGTTTCTTAAGACCGCGCCTTTTTTTAGCAATATTTTTGCAACTTCAGAACACTGCAATGTCGCCAGCAGAGTTGTGACTTGAGGTAAACAGCCGAGGGTTGCCTCTGCCCCTGATGACGGCAAGCTATCCGGCTTGCCGTAAATTAGTTCCAATCCCGAGTCTTCAGGAAAAACGGTGGTAACGTGGCCCGTCAGTCCGGCAACAGCAGCCGAAACCAGAGGGCAACCGACCTTCTTTGCAGCGCTTTCCAGTACAAATCGGTCTTCAAGGCCTCCGAGGCTGTCAACAATCACATCTGATTTGCCAAGCAAGCGAGCCGAATTCTTTTCAGTGAGATATTCCTCGTGGAGATAAACCACGACAGAAGAATTGATCGCCCGGATGCGCCTGGCCGCAGCCCCCGCCTTTGTCTTGTCCGGCATTTTCTCGGCGCTAAGAAACTGCCGGTTCAGATTGCTCTCTTCAAAAGTCTCTCCGTCAACCAGCGTGAGTGTGCCAACACCCATGCGAGCCAGAATCTCAATCACCACACCTCCCAATCCCCCAAGGCCTACGACACTGACGTATGACTTGAGCAGAGTGGCCTGCTGCTGGAGCGAAAACGTCTTCATATTCCGTGCATACCTTTCCGGTACGACCCCTGTTTCAAGGGCTGCAATCTCCACCTCTCGGCCCGGCACATTATGTAACCTGGAGAGCTTAAAAATATCTTCCAGGGACAGACTCATATATGAGTCGCCATCCGGGTATTTAGACACTTTGGAGACTTCAGTGACTTCTTGTGTGAGCTGTGTGGCCATGAAGACTATCCCCCTCCCAAGGGCGGGAAGATACCGACTCTTTCGCCACCCTGTAACACGGATGTGAG
>DAOUWN010000093.1 GCA_030667105.1 Deltaproteobacteria bacterium | reverse complement strand
CTGGCAAAGGGCTTTTTCGTCTTATTCAGGCCAGGCCAAAGAAGGTTCAGTGGTGGCCTTATCCGACCAAATCGAGAAAGACGGAAGGCTGTCATCTTTGCAGTCCTTGTTTTATTGTAACCAGGAGCGGATTTTCTTTCACCCTCAGTGCCCAACCTGCGGATCGCCTCTTCAACAATGCTTCGATGACCATCTCTTGACTGGTGTTGGGCTCCAACCTTATTCAACCTCCCTTAAGCGTTATTTGTACTGTCCCTCGTGTTTTGATTTGGTGGGTGAATCCGATTTTTTCATCCACGCATTGGAGAGTTCTGATCCGCCCATGCTGAAAGATCGGTGGGACTTAATTAAAGAATTCGGTCAGCTGACTGAAGGCAAAAAACACCTGGACCAGTTTCCCTGTACCAAATGCGCCAGCCACCAGGAGTGCTACGGGGCTGATGGCCTGGCTCTCTCAAAAATCGTGCCGGTTTCCTTTTATCCGTTCCACATTTTGATTTTTGAGGCCATGTCCGTTAACGCACCGGATTTTTTGTCTCTTATCTCAGGGGCCTCCTTTGAAGAACTGGAAGCACACCTTGCCGAGAAACAAGAGCCGGGCAGGATCAGTTGCCTTAAGGCCTTGAAAGGAGATGATCCGGTCAAGGCGACTTTTATCTTTAGTACGGACGAAAGATATTTCCTGGAAGTTTTGTACTTGAAACTCTCTTTCCTTGGCGAGCTTGCCCAAACGGTCTTTTCGGAACTGGATACTTACAGATATCCTGATCTCGGATTATCTCTAAATCGCATTTGGGTAAAGGTCAGTGATCAGAGTGGTCTCCTGCCCTTTTTCTGGAATTTTAGGGTCAGGCTTGTGGATGTGGGGGGAAGCGCCGTCAAGGCGCCTTTTGTTCCCCAATCTCCTCCATCTTACGGCATCTATTTTCTGGGGCTTGTCTGGTTCTACACGCTTCTTGTCAATAAAAAACAAGGTGTTTCACAAATATATATGGCTTTGGAACAAGCTTTGGAAAAGATGGCATCTCGCGATGAAGCCTCTGTTGAAAACCTTCCGGAAAGCGGGCGGAATAGTTTTTGCTTACCTGAAAACATCTTCTGGAATCCGGAAAGCCGGATGGGAAAGACTCTTGGCGAAGACTGGCTGCGGCTTTGGGAGAAATCCCTCGGTTTGGGGTGGTCTTTGTTGAATGTCAGCCTGAGAGGGGATCCCAAATGGTCGATAGACGAATTCCGGCAAGAGCTGGAGAGTCTGAGGGAAGAAGTCAAAGCCACCTTGTTTCAGCAGGGCCCCGTCACGGTTGGCCATGCAGAGCCGAAACTCCGGCAAGCGCTCGCGGTTGATCAACAAGAGCATGCCCCAGACAATGAGGCGATTCATGACATCCTCGTGAACATTACGGAGAGATGGCGTGCGGAGATTGATGCGGAGCAGCGCGAAATAGTAAAGGATAAAGTTGAGATTGAAGATGAATTAGAAAAAACAGTGATTCTTTCAACAATAGCAGGGGAGGAGCCGGACCAGGCAGTTGACGGCTCCCAAGACGAGACAGAGGTCCTTGAGACGGTGATTCTTTCGGCTAAAGATTTCAGGCAGGACGTATCAGCGCCTCCTCAGCCGGAAGAAGAGCCCATGCCTGAGACCGTGATTATTTCTTCTTCAGAGATGACAAAGGAGGCGCCGCCTGCTCCGCCGGAAAAAGATGTGTTAGCCCCTGCTTTCCCAAAAGAAGAGGCTCTGCCTGAAACCGTGATTATCTCGCCTTCGGAAAAGGCTGCACATCCAGCCAGAACCCCTGAGACACCTCAGTCAGGCCGTATTGATGTCCCTAGAAAGGACACTGCCTTGAAAAAAGAGCAAGGAGTCTCAGAGGTTTCCAAGAAGGCCGAAGACAAATCTGAAGAAGACGACTTTTTGGCCCAGACAGTGATCCTGAGCCCGGACAGGCTTAAGGACAGGAAATAGGGCAATGACCAACCAGATATCCTTAGAGCAACTGACGGATGAAATCAGGCAGATTTATGGATCTGACAATTTACAGGCAGAACCCCTGATCAAGGCTTTTCTTGAAAGAAGACTCAATGAGCTTCCCGCCGGCGAAAGATTGACACTGCTGGAGAAACTGACTGCTGAGTTTGAGGGAGGCTCTCACGAAACATCCGGCAGCGTTGATGTTGACGAAGAATTTCTCTCAAGGGTCTTTTCGTTGTTGCTGGGGAGAAAAGTCTCCCAGGCCGATCTCACCTCCACGGAGATCCTGGAAAGATTGGCGGAATCCTTGAACACGATCTTTGACACACTCAATGAATTGGTGAGTGTCATCAATACAACCCTTACGGGTGAGAGTACAGGGGAGGAAACGATCAGGCAGGTCATCGGTTTTCATGTGGCAGGAGAAGACCAGACTAAATCCCTTGAGAGCTATCTTGGGCAGATCAAACAGGCTTTTCTGATTGCACAGCAGGCCTTTAAGAATGCGGCTCATGTGAAGGTGAACCAGATTCTTGCTGAACTCGACCCTGAACGGATCTCCGAAGGCGGTCGTGGCGGATTGAAGTTCGGTCCACTCCGTAAGGCAGAATTTTTTGAGATATATGAAGAGAATTTTGGTAAGGTTAAGAAGTGGTTTGAATCCGGACGATTCATGGAGGAGTTCCTAAGGGAATTTGAAAAGAACTCTCAGAAGTTGTCTTTGCAATAAGGAGGTGACAGAAGTGAAAAAAATTCTCAAAGGGCTGTGTCTGTTATTATTCATCTTCTTTGTCTGTTCATGTGCGTCTCAACCAGTGCAGCCACCTTCGGAGTGGCGATATGAAAAAGAGGCTATCCATCTTAACCTGAAGGCCGATTCTCAGTTGAATCTCTACGATGGGCAACCCCACACCCTCCTGGTCTGTGTCTATCAACTCAGAGATCCCAACGCCTTTAATCAACTCTCAGAAGATGAAGAGGGCCTTTACAAACTTCTTGAATGCAGCCGTTTTGACTCGGCAGTGGTCAGTTCAAAACGTCTTTTCGTTCAACCTGGAGAGAGCTTCACCGACACTCTCGACCGTGCGGAAGGTGCGAAATACGTGGCTGTCGTGGCCGGGTACTTTCTGATCGAGAAAGAAGGGATGGTCCGGCTTTACGATGTTCCATGGTATGTGGAGAAAAAGGGCCTCATAAGGCAAACCAAGGTTGCAAAACCAGGTCCACTGAATATCGATCTTGTGTTGGGCTCGGAACAGATTCAGAAATTCGGGGGAAAGTAAAAATATGGAGAGACCTCTTTTTTGGCATCAAGGCCTTTTTTTGCAACCCCAGCATTTTCAGCTGAAAGATGTCCATTTTCAGTCTTTGCTCACACCCTTTCACACCTTCCTTCAACCCCACTTTTGGGGCGCCGGGGACCTTGAGATCCAGAAAGCCGCCCTGGGGACCCGGTCGTTTGGTCTTGTGAGGGGTGAATTCCTATTTCCGGACATGACTTATGTGGTTTTCCCCGGAAATGCGGTTGTCGAGGCCCGTTCTTTTGACGAGGCTTGGGTAGAAGGGGGAAAACCCTTTACCGTCTTTGTGGGTCTGAGAAAATGGAATGACGTTGGGGAAAATGTCACGGTTGTCTCGAAGCTTGAGACCGTTTCGGATGTGACCACCAGGTTTGTGACAACTGCTGACCCGGAAGAGGCTCAGGATCTACATCAAGGCGGCCCGCCCGCTCAAGTGAAGAGACTTAACTTTGCCCTCAAGATATTCTGGGAGACAGAAAGGTATCAGCTTGGAGACTATGTCCTTATTCCAGTGGCTCAACTGGAAAGGGTGGGCGAAGAGATAACCCTTTCGGAAAGTTTTGTCCCTCCTTGCCTTACCATTTCCAGTTCAGAACCTCTCTCCAAGCTTGTTAAGGAGATCAGGGACCAGATAGCTGCTCGGGGTCGCCACTTGGAATCTTACAAACGTGAAAGGGGCATTCATACGGCCGAGTTTGGGGCAAGAGACATGGTTTTCCTCTTGGCCCTCAGGTCACTGAACCGCTATATCCCCCTTCTTTTTCATCTAACGGAATCACAACAAGTTCATCCGTGGACTGCATACGGTGCCTTGAGGCAGTTGATAGGAGAGCTCTCTTCTTTTTCAGAAGGGGTCAATGTCATGGGAGAAATCGAAGATGGAACCCGTCTTGTTCCCGGCTATGACCACAGAGCCTTGTGGGAATGTTTCTCCGCTGCCCAGGGCCTGGTCACACAACTCCTGGATGAGATTACTGCCGGGCCGGAATATGTGATGCAGCTTGTATATGATGGTACGTATTTTGCGGCCGAGCTGTCTCCTGCGGTTTTTGAAGGACGAAACCGTTTCTATCTGGTTTTTGAAACCGAAGAGGACCCGCAGGTCGTTCTTCAATCCCTGGAAACCATTGCCAAGTTAGGTTCAAGGGAGTCTTTGCCCATTCTTATTGCCCGTGCGCTTCCGGGGATAAAGCTGGAGCACCTTCCAGTGCCGCCGCAGGAATTGCCCCGTCGCGCCCATTCTGTCTATTTTCAGATTGACCATCATGGCGATCAGTGGGCAAATGTGCAAAAGGCTTATAATATCGCTTTGTACTGGGATTCGGCCCCGGAAGATTTAAAGGTAGAATTGATGATTGTAGGGAGATCTTAGACATGCGCTTGACTGACTGTTTTATGGAACTTGTCGCCTATGTGGCCTATTTTTTAAAGGCAGTGGCCACAAAGCAACCACCGTTTGATCAAGTTAAGGCAGATGTGCAGCGCCTGATGTCCGAGAGTGAAGGCCGCCTGAGGGAGGCATCATTCTCCCAGGAGGAATACGACCTGGCACGCTTTGCCATTTGTGCCTGGGTTGATGAGGCGATTCTGAGTTCTTCGTGGAACGAGAAGGGCCGGTGGCAGGGAGAACAACTCCAGCGCCTTTATTATCAGACGACGGATGCAGGCGAGATCTTTTTTGATCGCTTAAATGCCCTTGGCCCGCATCAGAGAGATGTGAGAGAGGTTTATTATCTGTGTTTGGCTATAGGTTTTATGGGACGGTATTGTCATGAAGGAGACGAATATCTCCTGGAGCAGTTAAAGACGTCGAATTTAAAGCTGCTCACGGGGAGCTCGGTTGGGCTCCCTTCACTTGACCGCACAGATCTCTTCCCAGAAGCCTATCCTGTAGATTCGGGCGAGGTTGTTCCACAGAAAGCCAAGTTTCGTTTTTCCGCTTTTACGCTTATGTGTCTCGGAGCCCCTGTGCTCCTTTACGGGGCGTTGTTTTTGATTTACCGGTTTATCTTGAGTAATGTTGGGGAGACTATTTTAAAGGGTTAGGCATAAGCAGATAGAGCCAATCCAAGCAATGAAACGAATTAGACGATAAGTGAACGGTGCCGCACATGAAGCAGATCCTTTTGAAGGTTCTTAAATGGTTTCTGATTGTAGCCGCAGTTTTGCTGGGCCTTGTTCTCGTTTTCGGGATCGTACTGAGCCTGGATTGGCCCTGGTGGGTCGGTTTCTTTGTCTTGCTGGGCCTGCTGGGCGTGGGGCTCAGTTTGGTCTTTTTCAGAAAAATATGGCTTAGGCGCCGGGAACAGGATTTTGTTCAAGAGATCATTGCGCAGGATGACTCCTATTTAAAGAGCCTGGGAGACAAAGACAGAGGGCAGTCAAAGGAGCTTCAAGATCGTTGGAAAGATGCCATGGATGCCTTGAGGCATTCTCACCTCAGGAAGTACGGAAACCCTCTTTATGTGCTTCCCTGGTATATGGTTGTGGGAGAGAGCGGTTCGGGCAAGACCACGGCTATTACAAGCGCTCGCCTTTCTTCCCCCTTTGCAGAGGTGAAACGGACATCGGGCATTTCCGGAACAAGGAATTGTGATTGGTGGTTTTTTGAGCAAGCCATTTTGATTGACACTGCCGGCAGGTATGCCATTCCTGTGGACGATGGCCGTGATAAGGAGGAATGGCAGAAGTTCCTCAGTCTTCTGGTAAAATATCGAAAAAAAGAACCCTTAAATGGTCTTGTTGTAACTGTTGCGGCCAATAAATTACTCGAATCCGGGTCCGAAGCCCTGCAAGAAGATGGGCGAAGCATACGCCGTCGTATTGATGAACTCATGCGGGTTCTGGGAGCCAGGTTTCCGGTATACGTTCTTGTGACCAAATGCGACCTGGTTCAAGGGATGACTCAATTTTGTGATCAACTGCCGGACAAGGGCCTTGATCAGGCCATGGGGCTGATCAATCATGACCTGTCAAAAGATGTTGCCGCCTTCCACGACCGTGCTATCAATTCTATCGGGGATCGCTTAAGAGATCTTAGACTCCTGCTTTTCCACAAGTCAGACACCAGGGGTGTTGATCCGAGTTTGCTCCTTTTCCCTGAAGAGTTTGAACGGCTGAAAGTTGGCCTGACGTCTTTTATCAACGGAGCTTTTCAGGAAAACCCATACCAGGAGACCCCCATCTTGAGGGGCCTCTTCTTTAGCAGTGGCCGTCAGGAGGGGAGCCCGTACTCCCATTTCTTGAGCGCCCTGGGCCTTATCCAGGAAAGAGAGGTTCTGCCGGGAACGAATAAAGGATTGTTTCTCCACGACTTTTTCGGACGAATACTGCCAAAGGACAGACGTCTGTTCGCCCCCACTCAGAGGGCTATTGAATGGAGTAAATTGACCAGAAATCTTGGTCTGACTTCATGGGTTGCTGTGGCAATTGCGATTTGCGGGCTCCTTAGCTTTTCCTTTGTGAAGAATTTGAAAACATTAAGGGATGTATCGCGAGAGTTTACAAAGTCCCCTGTGTTGCAAGGCGAGGTCGTGTCAGATGTGATTATCATGGATCACTTTCGCCAGGCCATTGTGGGAGTGGAAGAGCAGAATAGCAGTTGGTGGATTCCCAGGTTCGGGTTGAACGAAAGCAAAGAGGTTGAGGCCAGGCTGAAGGACAAATACTGCGAACAGTTTAAGGGTGGCTTTTTGGTCTCCCTTGATAAAGTGATGGCAAAGGAGATGGCGGACTTTTCCAGCGCCACACCCGATGAGATCCTTGGCCAACATGTGGCCCATCTTGCAAGGCGCATAAACCTTTTGCATGCTCGGCTCGAAGGTGAGACCCTGGAAACGCTTCAAACCAGGCCTCAGCCATCTTATGCGCCCATCGTGCTAATGGCCGACCAAAAAGTTGTCCCGGAAATCAGAGAGAAGTTTTCAAACCTGTACCTTTACTATTTGATCTGGCGATCGGACAAACCAAGTCTCAACCAGGAGATGAATGAGTTGCAGACATGGTTGAAACATGTCCTGACACTTAAGGGGACCAACCTGAATTGGATCGTAACATGGGTTAACGGAGATGAATCCCTTTCATATGTACGTCTGGAAGATTTCTGGCGAGGGAGCTTGCAAGCTTCACAGGAAACAAGTGTTGCGTCTGCCTTTACACTTGAAGGCAAAGCAAAGACCGATTCATTTCT
>DAOUWN010000246.1 GCA_030667105.1 Deltaproteobacteria bacterium | reverse complement strand
GTTTGGGGTCATTAAGGATGTGAATCCGAAGGATGACCCCTATATCCACGACATTCTTGTGCATCCGGGAGAAATCATATTTTCAAATGTTCTTGATGTGGAAGGCAGGGTCTATTGGCAGGGCATGGGAGAAGTCAATATCCCTTTGAAAGGGGACAACCATTCGGGCCATTGGTGGAAAGGAAAAAGCGACAGCAAGGGAAAAATGATTCCCGTTTCCCACGACAATGCGCGATTTTGTGTTGGTTTAGAGGGTCTTGAAAACTATGATCCAGCTCAGGTTGTACATTTGGAAGGGATTATCTATGGCGGACGTAGTTCAAGAAGACCTGTACCCGTTTCCGAACTGTACGGTTGGGTCCATGGCGTGTTTTGCGGCGCCAGCATTGAATCCGAGCCCACTGCCGCAACTGTTGGCGGAGCCGGCTCTGAGGTCATTATAAACCCCATGGCAAATAAAGAGTTTCTATCGATTCCTATTGGAGAATACCTGGGAAACTATATCAACTTCGGAAGAGACCTCAAGAAAACCCCAAAGATATTCTATGTCAACTACTTCCTTAGAGACGAGTCAGGCGACTTTACAAACACCAAGATGGACAAAAAAGTCTGGATAAGGTGGATGGAAAGACGGATCAGTGGGAAAGTCGGGGCATATGCAACGCCAACCGGCCTCATTCCCAAGTACGATGACCTGGCTGAGCTCTTCAAGAAGGAGTTGCAGACAAGTTATTCAAAAGAGGACTATGAGTTTCAGTTCATGACGTGTGTGCCGGAGCTTCTGGACAAACTCAATATTTCAAAGAAATTCTTCCAAGAAGAGACAAGTGCTGTTCCAAAAGAGATCTTCGAGATGATTGATACGCTGAGAAAACTGCTCCTTGAAGCCAAAAAGACCCTTGGGGACAACATCTCACCTTCCAAGTTCAAAAACCACCAAGTGCCTGTGCCGTTGACGCTACCATTCTAGCGCCCCGTCTCATAAATTCTGGATCTTGAAATGGCAAAATGAAATATCGCAGAAGTTCATACATTTCATCCATCTGTCAGAGACGGGGAAACTCGTGCTGTTTTCAAGGCGTCAGGCGCAAATTGGAATATCGAAATTCGAAACAAATTCGAATGACCAAAATATCAATGACCAAAACATTAAAAGACACAGGGCTAAACTTCTTTTGTATGTTTTGAATTTTGAGCATTTGAGTTTTGATATTGTTTCGGATTTCGATATTCGATATTCGGATTTTGACAGCCGTTATAATGTTCCGGCAACATGTTGAATTGCCAAAATCGAATACAGAACTTTTGGGACAGCGCACTAGGAGGCTGTCCGAGAATGGCTATTTTCCGCAATCTCTGCGCCTGCCTGTGCGTGTCCGTACGCAGACAGGTCAGGCTCATCCGCCGGAGGCGGACTCAACCCACAAAAGGCCGCCGCAGGATGGTATCCTTGAGCCAGTGTTTATCATCTTTCTGAGGGTACTGGATGTTATAATGCAGACCGCGGCTCTCCTTCCTTAGAGTGGCACTCTGGATAATGAGAGCCGCCACCATGGCTATGTTGCGAAGCTCTATCAAATCCAGGGTGATCCTGAAATCCCAATAGTATTGTTGTATCTCTTCCTCCATCATTTCTATGCGGTTTTGAGCGCGTAACAATCGCTTGTTGGAACGTACAATCCCTACGTAGTTCCACATGAGCCGCCGGATCTCGTCCCAGTTGTGGGAGACCACGATCGCTTCATCGCTGTCTGTGGTGCCCATAGGATCCCAGGGGGGTGGGTCCGGACATAAGCCGGTATTCATTGTCTTAAGATCGTTTATCGCCTGCTGAGCTGCCCGGTCGGCATAGACCACGGCCTCAAGAAGGGAGTTGCTGGCAAGACGGTTTGCGCCATGGAGCCCTGTACAGGCTGTCTCTCCCACAGCATAGAGCCTTTCTACGTCCGTCTTCCCGTCCATGTCCACCAGCACACCGCCACACATATAATGGGCCGCAGGGACCACAGGCATCGGTTCCTTGGTCATATCTATTCCAAAGGAAAGGCACTTCTGATAGATATTCGGGAAACGCTCCCTGAGGAAATCAGATTCTTTGTGAGTAACATCCAGAAAGACGCAGTCGTCTCCACTCTTCTTTAGCTCGCTGTCAATGGCGCGGGCCACCACGTCTCGACAGGCCAGGTCTTTTTGGGGGTCGTAGTCTCCCATAAAGGCTCGACCTCGTGAATCGATCAGCACCCCGCCTTCGCCCCTGAGCGCCTCGGATATGAGAAAATTCTTGGCCTCAGTATGATAAAGACACGTGGGATGAAATTGGACGAATTCCAGGTTGGCAACGAGCGCTCCTGCCCGGTATGCCATGGCGATTCCGTCGCCTGTGGCTATGTCAGGATTGCTGGTAAACAGATATACCTTGCCGGCCCCGCCGGTGGCCAGAACCGTTATCTTGGCATGGAAGGTATGAACCTCATTGGTTTTGGTATCCAGCACATAGGCGCCGCAGCACACATCCTCATGGGCCGCAGTGACAGTGCCCCGTTTCATCCTCGTGGAATAGGTGATGAGATCCACTGCAATGTGATCCTCAAAAAAACCAATGTGGTCTTGGTTTCGAACGCGATCCACCACGGCCTGTTCGATGATGTGACCCGTGAAATCCCCCGCGTGGACGATCCTTTTCCGGCAATGCCCCCCCTCAAGTCCCAGATCAAGTTCCAGGTTGCCGGTACTATCTCGGGTGAAACTAACCCCCCAGTCCATGAGTTGCCCAACGATTTCCGGCCCGCCTCTCACAACCATCTCAACAACATCGGCTCTGCAAAGCCCGTCTCCGGCCGTCAAGGTGTCTCGCACGTGAAGGTCAAAGGTGTCGTTTTGGCCGAAAACCGAGGCGATCCCCCCCTGGGCATAGTTGGTGCTTGTATCCATTGCCTCTTTCTTCGTGACAACAGCCACTTGGCCGTACTCTGCCACCTTCAGGGCAAAAGACAGGCCCCCAATTCCGCTTCCAATGATCAAAAAATCAACATCGTACCGCATGGTTAGTTCTTTACAGCAAAGAAGAACGCCGCTTCGGACGTCGAGACGCATAGCCTATGATGAAGCCCACAATAATGACGCTTGCGCCAGCAATAAACCAGCGAAGAGTCTGACTGTTACGGAGGCCATCCACCTCGTTTTCAAGTTCTGCCACCTGCTTGGTTTTTGTCCCCAGTTCCTTGCTCGCCTTTTCATAGGAAGCTTTTAGAGCCAAGAATTCCTTGGATTCACTCTTCAGGGTTTCAAACGACTCACCTAAAGAATTTGCCGTCTGCGTTTGCTTTGACAATGCCCTTTCCAGTTCCTTACGTTCCCTTTTGAGCCGGTCATTTTCTTCAGCAAGGGACTCTGCCTTAAGACTCAGTGCCCGGTTTTGTCCCTGGAGTCGGGTAATAACCTCCTGCTTGGGCGGCCCTGGAACCAGAAACTGGGCCAACATCCACCCTTCCTTCTCATTGGGCAGTCTGACCTTGACCCATTCGCTCTCGCCTTCAATATCGAGCGCCTCCAGTATTTCTATTGGAGTGCCCGACTCGGGCATGGCAATGATCTTGTGCGTGCGATTCGGGCCAGTTCGAACCATAACCTCAAAGACATCTTTCACATACAGGGTTTCCCCATAGGCGGCTGTACCGAGAAGAAAAAAACAAACCAAAAATAGGGGCACAGACTTCATAATTCACCAGTCCTCCCTTTGCTCGAAAAGCTACTGCGAAGACTCCAGTAAATTTGATGCATTTGTAAAAAGTTTAAACTTCGCCCTCTGCGCGGTCATTTCGAGCGAAGCGCCGACCCGGCCCGCCCTGGCGCGACACAAGATGGACCATGCCACAGAGAGAAAAACCCGGTCTGGGCCAGGGTCT
>DAOUWN010000156.1 GCA_030667105.1 Deltaproteobacteria bacterium | reverse complement strand
ATTACGAAGGGTTCAAGGACGGTAAACCGTTGGAGCCCACCCGCAAGACAGAGAACTTTCAGGTGGAGATCGGATCAGGGCGGATATTGGAGGATTTTGACAAGCAGCTTGTGGGAATGGAGCCAGACAGTACCAAAGAGCTTCAGGTACGTTTCCCGGATGACTATTACAACAAGGACCTTGCCGGCCTTGAAGTGACCTTCAAGGTCACCTTAAAGGAGATCAAAGAGGAGGTCCTGCCTGAGCTTGATGACGAGTTTGCCAAGGATCTCGGACAGTATGAGACACTGGACGAACTGAAAGAGGCGATCAGAAAGGACTTGGAGCAAAGGTACAAGGCCGAGTCCAGGCGGCAACTACGCGAAGACATCATTGACAAGCTGATAGAGCAATCCGATTTTGAACTCCCTGAAGCCTTGGTAAAGGGGGAGCTTGCCGGCGTGGTCAGGGATGCCCAGAACCTTATGGCTCAAAGAGGTATGTCCTTGGAGCAATCAGGCCAAACCGATGAGGGACTTTCTGAAAAATATCTTCCCATGGCCGAAAGAAAAGTGCGAGAGTACTTACTCGTTGAAAAGGTGATCGATCAGGAGGAGATCACCTTGACGGATGAACTGCTTGATGAGGCTTATGAGGAGTTTGCCGGGGCGTTGAATCAACCAGTGGACACAATCAAGGAATTCCATAACAGTTCCCAGGAGGCCCTTGACGTTTTCAAGCAAAGAACCCTTGAAAAACAGGCTATCAAGCATATTATTGACATGTGCGATGTGGAAAGAATTGAAGAAGGAGACTCGTAATGCCGCTTATTCCAATGGTTATTGAACAAAGCAGTCGGGGGGAACGGGCCTATGACATCTATTCCAGACTCTTGAAAGATCGGATTATCTTTCTCGGAACAGCCGTGAGTGACGAGCTTGCCAATCTTTTGATAGCCCAGTTTCTCTTTCTCGAATCTGAAGATCCTGACAAGGATATTAATTTTTACATCAACTCACCCGGGGGCATGGTTACTGCAGGCATGGCCATCTATGATACCATGCGTTATATTAAGCCCGACATTTGTACGCTGTGCATGGGCCAGGCTGCCAGCATGGGCGCAATCTTGCTGGCAGCGGGAGCAGAGGGGAAACGTTACGCACTGCCAAATGCCAGGATACTTATCCACCAACCCATGGGTTCCTTTCAGGGCCAGGCCGCAGATGTGGCACTTCAGGCCAAGGAGATCCTGCGGATGCGTGAGTCGCTAAATGAGATCCTTGCTTTCCACACCCACCAGGATATTGAAAAGATCCGAAACGATTCCGATCGGGATTTCTTCATGAGCGGCCAGGAGGCCAAGGTGTATGGCATTGTGGATCATGTGATCACCCAGCGCGAACCCAAACCAGGCAAGATCCGAGCTAGCGACTGACTTTTTTGGCCTGAGGAAACGAGAAAGGTTTGTTTTTTGCATTGCATTTCTTGAAACCGGATCTTATTATGTCAATAACAGGGCTCAAGGCGCAGGGTGTAAGGCAGAAGGCCTTGCACCCTTAGCCTTAAGCCTTTAGTTCAACCCCAAAAATGACGTTAAAGCGGTAGAATAGTTTTCCGAAAAAGATTTTCGTAAAAGCTGTAGCTTAACCCGGATAAACCGGAAATCCGAAACTCGAAACAAATCCAAAATAAAAATATTCCAATGTTCAAAACATGGAAGTCAGACAGTTCTGATTGTGCATTAAGTTTTGATCATTTGAAAATTGAAGATTTGTTTGCGGCTGACGCCTTGAGGACAGCACGGATTTCGATATTCGGATTTCGAATTTAACATGCTGATTTTCAACGACGTTTCGTGGTACAGAAAAATTTTCTGCCAGAAAAAACACGGATTTCGTTGATAACGGACTAATACCTGGAGGAGCCCATGGCAAAACGAAGAGGCGTGAACGGAGATGGTCTGAGGTGTTCATTTTGCGGCAAGAGTCAAGATGAGGTAAAAAAGCTGATTGCCGGGCCGGCCGTCTATATTTGTGATGAGTGTATTGAGTTATGCAATGAAATTGTAGAAGAAGAGTATGAGAAAGAGGCACAGACTCGCAAAAAGGGGGAGTTCCCGTCACCTGCTGCCATCAAGGCCAGTTTAGACCAATATGTGATTGAACAGGAACAACCCAAGAAGATTTTATCAGTCGCCGTTTACAACCACTATAAACGCCTTGAGACCAGGGTTAATGCGGACGATGTTGAGCTGCAGAAGAGCAACGTTATTCTGATTGGACCTACGGGTAGCGGGAAGACGCTCCTGGCCCAAACGCTGGCCAAGTCTTTGAATGTTCCATTTACCATTGCTGATGCCACGTCCTTGACAGAAGCGGGATATGTGGGAGAGGATGTGGAAAACATCATACTGTCGCTGCTTCAGAACGCTGATTATGACGTGGAAAGGGCCTCAAGAGGCATTGTTTATATCGATGAAATAGACAAGATCGCCCGGAGAGCGGACAACCCTTCCATTACCCGGGATGTGTCAGGCGAAGGCGTGCAGCAGGCGCTTCTCAAGATCATAGAGGGCACGACTGCCAGCGTGCCACCCAAGGGGGGCCGGAAGCATCCACAACAGGATTTTGTCAAAGTAGACACATCGAATATCCTTTTCATATGTGGCGGCACCTTTAATGGACTGAGGGAGATCATAGAAAGCAGGTTGGGCGGCAAGGTGATGGGGTTTGGAGCCGATATTCGAAGCAGAAAGGAGAGAGACATTGGCGAGACGCTCAAGTTGGTTCAGCCTGAAGATCTTCTGAAGTTCGGCTTGATCCCGGAGTTTGTTGGTCGACTGCCTGTGATCGCCACGCTTGGGGAATTGAATGAGGTTGCCCTTGTCAAGATACTCACAGAGCCCAAGAATGCGCTGGTAAAACAATTCCAGAAACTGCTGGAGTTCGAAAATGTCACGCTTCGCTTTACTGACAGCGCGTTGGAAGCCATTGCGAAGAAGTCTATGGAACGCAAATCCGGGGCACGAGGCTTGAGGGCTATTATGGAAGGATGTATGCTCGAGATTATGTACGAGATTCCTTCCATGATCGGGATAAAGGAGTGTGTTATCAATGAGGACGTTGTTCTAAATAGTGAGGAGCCGATCTTGCTCTTTGAGCAATCTCGGGAGCAGGCCCTGTCATAGGGACCAAGCATTGCCATGTTCAACATTTTAAAGAGGAAAAAGACAATGGATGATCCAAAGCAAAGACTTACGCTGCCATTCCTTCCGCTGCGTGATATTGTTATCTTCCCTCATATGGTTGTTCCGCTGTTTGTGGGACGTGCCAAATCAGTCACCGGCTTGTCGACTGCTATGAACCTGGACAAACGCATTTTCCTGGCTGCCCAGAAGAGCGCTGCCGTAGACAACCCTGGCGAAAAAGACATGTTCAAGACCGGCATTATTGGCACAGTGCTCCAACTGCTTCGGCTTCCCGACGGTACGGTCAAGGCTTTGATTGAAGGGAAACAACGGGCACGCATGACCAGGTTTATTCCTAAGAACAACTACTATGTGGCCGAGGTCGAGCCAATTGTTGAGCCACCAATAGCAGAAATCGAAAGAGAGGCCGTGACCCGAACCGTCATAGATGCCTTTGAAGAGTATTCAAAGATCAACAAGAATGTCTCAAAAGATGTCATTAGCAATGTATCGGCCATCAAGGACGTGTCTCAATTGGCTGACACAATAGCAGCTCATTTCAACTTCAAGCTTCACGACAAGCAGCAACTCCTGAAGACCGTTTCGCCGGTGGAACGGATGACTCTCCTTTATGGCCTGATGCAAGCCGAAATTGAGATCTACAAAACGGAACAGCGGGTCAAAGGCAGGGTGAAAAAGCAGATGGAAAAGACCCAGCGAGATTATTACCTGAATGAGCAGATGCGTGCCATCCATAAGGAGATGGGGACCAAGGATGATTATAAGAGCGAATTGGACGAGCTTGAAAATCGTATCAAACGTAAACGAGTGTCCAAGGAAACGGCTTCCAAGGTCCAGCAAGAATTTAAGAAACTGAAGCTCATGGCTCCCATGTCAGCAGAGGGCACAGTTGTTCGCAATTACATAGAGTGGCTTATTGGCCTGCCGTGGTTTGTCCGCAGCAAGCTTCGACTGGATATCGACAAAGCCGAGACTATTCTGGAAGAAGACCACTACGGGCTGGAAAAACCGAAAGAACGGATTCTGGAGTACCTGGCTGTACAGAAACTGGTTAAGAAAATACGGGGCCCCATCCTTTGTTTTGTGGGTCCACCCGGGGTTGGGAAGACATCTCTGGCAAAGTCCGTGGCCCGGTCCACCGGGCGGGAGTTCATCCGCCTGTCCCTGGGCGGCGTGCGGGACGAGGCCGAGATCAGAGGGCATCGACGCACCTATATTGGCGCCATGCCCGGCAAAATTATTCAGTCCATTAAGAAGTCCAAAGTACAGAATCCTGTTTTCTGTCTGGATGAAGTAGACAAGATGAGTATGGACTTCAGAGGCGACCCGTCTGCGGCTTTACTGGAAGTGTTGGACCCCGAACAGAATTATGCCTTCAATGATCACTATCTTGATGTGGACTACGACCTTTCAGAGATCCTCTTCATTACCACGGCGAACAGTCTCCACGGCATTCCGCCTCCGCTGCAGGATCGTATGGAGATTACTCAACTGCCCGGTTACACCGAGTATGACAAGCTGCAGATAGCTCTGGGCTTTTTGGTCCCCAAGCAAACCAAGACAAACGGATTGTCCGAAGAGAATATCCAGTTTACCAACAACGCTCTCCAGACGATTATTCGCCTGTATACGCGCGAGGCCGGCGTGCGGAATCTGGAGCGTGAAATCGCTTCTGTTTGCAGGAAAGTGGCACGTAAGATCACGAAAGATGACGGGAAGAAGTTTATTAAGGTGACATCCCAGACCATACAGAAACACCTCGGCGCACCTCGGTTCAGGTATGGGCAACTTGAAGAAAAAGACGAGATCGGTCTGGCTACCGGCATGGCGTGGACCCAGGTTGGGGGCGAACTCCTTTCTATCGAGACCGTTGTCCTGCCTGGCAGGGGGAAGCTCACTGTGACAGGAAAATTAGGAGAGGTTATGCAGGAGTCTGCCAAGGCCGCTTTGAGCTACGTTCGCTCAAGGGCGCACGAGTTGGGCCTCGAGAAGCAGTTTTATAGAAAGGTAGATATTCACGTTCATGTACCTGAGGGGGCCACGCCAAAGGATGGGCCGTCTGCGGGCATAACCATGGCCACATCTATTGTCTCCGCACTGATCAAGAAGCCCGTCTGCCGTGATCTGGCCATGACCGGAGAAATCACGTTGCGCGGCCGGATTTTGCCCATCGGCGGGTTGAAAGAAAAGATCCTGGCTGCCCACCGAGGTGGAATATCTCAGCTAATTATCCCTGAGGAGAACACGAAGGATCTGAAGGATATTCCGGCAAAGATCATGAAGCGGTTCGAGGTGATCACGGCAAGCCACATGGATGCCGTGCTCACCCGCGCTGTTGTCCTTCCGCCCGGCGAGACGCTTTTCAAGAAGGAACCGGAGGAAGAAATCATCCCGCCGGAGTTGATCCCGAAACAACAAGAAGCGTTAGAACCCATGCGAGTGAACTGACGCTTTGGGTGATTTCCCTTGACACGGATGGACTTCTTCGTTATTCGGGATGCGGTATTCGCGAAACGTGAGTCGTTGACCGTTTTGAGTTTTGTTTTTGTTGTCCTGATCAACGAATGATGAACTTCTGAAGAGTGTCGGCACCTTGTCATTTCGAGCGAAGCGAGGAATCTT
>DAOUWN010000078.1 GCA_030667105.1 Deltaproteobacteria bacterium | reverse complement strand
TGATCAAGGCATGTTTGATACCGGTGCGCCTTATCAACTCGGCTGCCTGGTCAATTATGTAACCCTTGGCAATGCCGTCCAAGGTAATCCCCATACCTTCTTTCTTGAATCGAATCGATTTCCCGTCAAAGACCACAGCGCCGGCATCGACTAATTTCAGCGCCTTATCAAGAGCTGCTTCGGGCGGAGGACTCTTATGGGCTTCAAAATGTCGCTTATACAGGTCGACCAACGGTTGAACGGTTATGTCAAAGGCGCCGCCAGATGCTTTGTGAAAATGGAGGGAGCGATTAATAACTTGAGCTACTTCAGGGGGCACATCGCCCAACTGCCCCTCTTTGTTGAGGGCGCCGATGGGAGTGTCGGTTCGATAACGGTCCAGCAAACCGGTAAGCCTATCGATTTCTTCAAAGGCCTTTCCGATTACCTCTTCACCTTGAACCCTGGACGGATGCATAACCGTGATGGAAACAAAGGTTCCCATACTCAGCTTGGTTTCGGTGACCTTGAACAGCTTTTTGTTAAATGCTACGCTTTCTGAAATCGGCAGTAAGCCGCCGGTAGCGAGCCCTATGCCCAGGATGCCGGACAGTTTCAGAAAATCTCTTCTATCCATCGTGTGCCGCCTTTGTTTTTTTGCAGACATTGTTTTTTCCTCCGTCTCTATAAGGCCTGAATTCACTATTCTTGTCCCGTTAAGATTGGCTATAAGACATGGGACAATTCGCCCTATAGTATAATTCCATACCCTTGTCAACCATTGAGCTGCTTCATCCTGAGGTTATTGAGAACTTGGCGTGGCTGTCGGTATGCAGTTGTGGCTACTCCAAGAATTGTGGTATGCATGTCCAAAATCCTTGCGCAATTGGTTGACCAACATGGTGTCTTACAGATTCAAATATCGATGGGTAACGCTGCTGCTCTGTCTCTGCGCGACCGCACGGCCTGCTTATGGGGATGAGGCTGCCAAGCTTGTCAAGGCCGCCATTGACTACTGGCGCGATGTGTCTTCTTACTCGGTCACGGACATGACCATCCACCGGCCCAAGTGGGAACGCACCATGAGCCTGCGGGTCTGGACCAGGGGCGAGAAGGAGTCGTTAGTCCGTGTGGTCTACCCGGCCAAGGATGCAGGCAATAGCACACTTCTTGTGGACAACAAGATGTGGACTTTTTCGCCAAAAATAAATCGTATTATCAAGATTCCCTCCAGTATGATGTACCAGAGCTGGATGGGGTCGGATTTTTCCAACAATGACATTGCCAGGGCAGATGACCTTGTTCACTTATATACGCACAGGTTGATGGGCACGGAAACCAGAGAGGGCCGAAAAGTCCACATTGTAGAAGCCACCCCCTTTGACAGCGCGCCTGTTGTATGGGGCAAGGAAGTGCTGGCGATCCGTGACGACTATGTTTTGCTGGAACATGCCTTTTATGATCAGGACATGGTGTTGGTCAAAAAGATGGCCACTCTGGAGGTAAAACAGATGGGAGGCAAAGAGATTGCCGTCCTGCAACGCATGCAGAAAATGGACAAACCGGATGAGTGGACCCAAATTTTTGTAAAGGAAGCAAGGTTCGGGATCAACATGCCAGCGAACACATTTACCCTTTCAAATCTGCGCAACCCCCGTCGATAGGTCATGAGCATCACACTTCGTCTAGCCTGGCGCAATATCTGGCGGCATCCCCGCAGAACGCTGCTCACTTCGTCTGCCATAGCCTTTGCGGCCGCGATTCTTGTTTTCATGGTGACCCTGCAACGAAGTTCCTATGATAAAATGATCGACTTTACCCTCCGTGTTTACCATGGCCATTTACAGGTGCAACCCGAAGGATATCTGGACAAACCGCAGATTCGCAACACCATACCCGATGCCCGCGCACTGGCCTCTCACATCAGGAGACTGAGCGGATCAGCCAGCCTGTCGGTCCGTGCCATGGGCTTTGCCCTGGCATCATCCAAAGAACGCAGTTATGGCGTCCAGGTTCTTGGTGTGGAGACGGAGAATGAAAGCCACGTATCGACCATCCCCGGACTGGTAAGAAAGGGACGTTTCCTCTCATCAGATGACGCCCAAGAAGCCATTATAGGATACCTGCTGGCACGGAACCTCAAACTGAATGTGGGCGAGGAACTTACCTTGCTTGGAACAGGTAGAGACGGTTCAGTGGCAGCAACTGTGGTGCCTGTTGTCGGCATCTTCGAGAGCGGTTCTGCCGACTTGGACCGCCAACTCGTACAACTGCCTTTGGGCGCCTTTCAGGACGTCTTCAGCATGGGAAATCACGGCCACACCATCGTGGTTGTCGGCGAGAGCCTGGAACATTTGGAAGAGTTACGGCGGGCTGTTAGAAGCGGCCTGCCACCGGAGAGTTCTTTGGTGGTATTGAACTGGGAGGCATTGTTGCCTGGATTAAAACAGGCGATTCAGATGGACTGGGTCTCTGGGTGGTTCTTGTATGCCTCCTTGATCATTATCGTCTCCTTCAGCATTCTGAATACCTTTCTAATGTCGGTCCTTGAGCGAACGCGCGAATTCGGGATCATGCTGGCGCTCGGGGCCAGGCCAGGGCGTATCGGCGTTCTTGTGATCGTGGAAGCAGTCTGGCTGACTCTCCTGGGGCTGGCCGTAGGCGTGGTCATCGGCACTGCAACCGTTATTTACTTTCATATCTACGGGTTTTCATACCCGGGCATGGAGGAGCTGGCCGCTCACTACAATATGCCGGCCGTCATCCACCTCGCTCTTTCGCCTCTGTCCTTGACACTGGGGCCTGCGGTGATCCTTCTTGTCACTTGCGCAGCCGCCTTGTACCCGGCTTTGCGGATAAGACTGCTCAAGCCGGTAGACGCTATGAAAGCAGTGTGAGAAATGAGTACTCTGAACGTCAGGTTGCTATACACCCTTGCCTGGCGAAATGTGTGGCGCAACCATCGGCGCACGTTCGTGATACTGGTGGCTATTGCCTTTGGCATATGGTCCATGGTGACATTGGCGGCGATTATGCGTGGCATGATCGAACAACAGGTGCGCAATGCCATAAACAATCTGACCGGGCACATCCAGGTGCACGCCGTTGGCTATCGTGATGATCCCGTCGTCGATAACAGCATGCCCCCACCTGGTCCTCACATGGTGGAGGTTCTGCGCGGGGAACATGTTAGGGCCTGGTCCACAAGGGTAAGAGTGCCGGCTGTGGTGGCGAGCGAACGGGCATCTGCGGGTGTTACACTTGTGGGCATCGATCCGGAGGCCGAACAAGGACTATCTTTTATCGCAAAGGCAGTAATAAAAGGGCGATACCTGGAATCGCCCGGTGATAGTGGCGTACTCCTCGGTCGCAAACTGGCCGAACGCCTGGAAACCTCTCTGGGCAAACGAGTTGTCCTGATGAGCCAGGACGTGGACAATGAGATTGCCGACCGGGGTTTTCGCGTGGTGGGCATTTTTGACGCAAATATGGAGGCCACTGAGACCGGTTATGTCTTTACTGGCCGGTCGGTTGCACAGGAGATGTTGAGGCTGGGTGAGAACATCTCAGAACTGGCGCTGGTCGCGGGTGACCGGCAGGATCTGGGTGCCGTGTTGCAGCTCCTTGTCCGTGTGGCTCCGGGACTTGATATCCAGCCGTGGACCAAGCTGGAGCCATTGCTCGTGTTGACAGTGAAGATGTACGAGGCCACTATGCTCATCTGGTTTGTAGTCGTGTTTCTGGCCATGTCTTTCGGTCTGGTCAATACATTGCTTATGGCCGTGTTCGAGCGGACGAGAGAAATCGGCCTGTTCCAGGCGTTGGGGATGCGCCCTGGGTTCTTGCTCAGCCAGGTATTGCTGGAGTCTTTGACGGTGTTGATGATCGGCCTGGTTATGGGCAATGTGCTTGCCTGGGCGACCATTGCTTCCCTTGCCGACGGCCTGAATCTTTCCGCATTTGCCGAGGGTCTTGAGTGGGCTGGAATAAGTAGTGTGATCTACCCGCTGGCCACCGCGTCAGACGTGATGTCGGCCAATCTTCTGGTCGTCGTTTTAGGTATCGTTGCCAGCCTATACCCGGCCTGGCGTGCGGCCCGTCGTGTGCCGGTAGAGGCAATTACCAGGATTTAAGCTATGGAACAGAATGTGATTTGCAGAAATCTCTCCAAGACTTACCAGCAGGATGCCATCATCGTACAAGCCCTCTCTGGAATTGATCTGGATGTGCCAAAGGGTGATTTCGTCTGTCTTTCCGGGCCGTCGGGCTCGGGCAAGACCACGCTGTTAAATCTTGTTGGCGGGCTGGATGCGCCCACTGGGGGTAAAATCACTGTGGCAGGCCAGCGCGTTGATTTGATGAGTCAGGCACAGCTTGCAACCATGCGCCTTATGCATCTGGGTTTTGTGTTTCAGGCCTATAATCTCATCCCGGTTCTCACCGCTCGTGAAAATGTGGAATTCGTGATGCAACTCCAGGGGATAGACCGAAAGAAACGGCGTGCCAGAGCCCGTGCCATTCTCGAGGATGTCGGCCTGAAAGGACTGGAAAACCGCAGACCCGCACAACTTTCCGGCGGCCAGCAACAGCGCGTGGCTGTGGCCCGTGCCATGGTCTCCGGGCCAAGTCTTGTGCTGGCAGACGAACCGACCGCTAACCTCGATTCACGCAATGGGGAGATGCTCATGGAACTCATGCGCAAGATGAATGAAGGGCGCGGCGTAACTTTCATCATTGCTACACATGAACAACTTGTCATGGATCACGCAAGACGGCTCATAAAACTGCACGACGGTCGCATCGTTTCTGACGAACTTCAGCGTTGAAGGCATGCGAGGTTTTATTGCCATACTGCTATGTGCTGTCACTTGCTTGGCACATGCTGATGAATGGGAATTCCGGGGCCACCTTAAGTATCAACTGACCCAGGCGCTGTACGAGAGCGAAGACCTGTATGCCGTATATGGAGACGATACCCCGACGGACCACGAAATCGACTTTCGTCTTAAGGCCCGGAAACGCTGGGACCGATGGGATGCAACAATCCACTATGAATTGCTGGCCCTTGCGGGTGATTCACTTGAGACCAGGCAGGCATTGACAGATGCAGGCCTGTTGTCTGCCACAGCCCGCACGGGGCTGCCTTCTGATGACAGGCGCCTTTTTGATCTGACTGATGAAATCACTGACAAGGATCGTCTTGCCGCAGTTCAGCGCCTCGACCGCCTCTCTATTGGCTATGCCGGTGAAACTGCAGTTCTTCGCGCCGGTCGCCATGCCGTTAGCTGGGGCAACTGGCTCGCCTTTAACCCTTTAGACATCTTTAATCCCTTCTCTCCCACGGCCGTGGACAAGGACTACAAGACAGGAGACGACATGCTCTATGGCCAATGGTTGTTTGACAACGGCGATGACCTACAGGCGATTGTCCTGCCCAGACGTGATCCCACCTCCACTGACGTCAAGAGCGATCAGAGTTCCTATACTCTAAAATACCACGGCATGAAAGCCGGCATGGACTATGACCTTCTTGTTGCATGCCACTATGACGAGGCTTTGCTGGGGGTTGGATTGGCCAGAGACTGGCAAGGGGCCGTATGGCGTTTTGATGTCAGCATAACAGAACTTAATGGCGGGGGGCGCGCCACATCCCTTGCGACAAATCTTGACTATTCCTGGACGTGGTTTGGTCGCAATGTTTACGGTTATGTTGAATACTTCCGAAGCGGTGTGGGAGAGGCTCACAACAACTATGCGAAGCCGAACACGGATTTGCAGGAACGCATTTCCCGTGGTGAATTGTTCAATCTTGGCCGGGATTATCTTGCCACGGGTATGGAGATAGAACTGACCCCCCTGTTTCATCTGTTTCCCAGCATGATCTGTAATCTCAATGATGAGAGCCTGTTTTTCCAGGTGAGGGCAACCTACGATTGGAAGGAGAACATCCTCATTACCTGCGGGATCAACCTGCCCTGCGGTGACCAGGGTACGGAATTCGGCGGCATACCGGCCGGCACAACGGATCATTTTGCTGCACCTGGAGATGAAGGTTATATAAGAATTTCGTATTTCTTCTAGGGATTTTAGGTCACAGTCAAGATACGTTGCAGCCTGTTCAATGGCGAAGCCCCCCTTGAGTCCTGCGTGGCGAGAAAATCTGACACCTGACACCCGAAAACGGAGGGCTGCTCCTGCAAATATGGAGACGACTGGTGGCACCATGCTCTGCCCAGCATCAGCATAGGTCGGCCGGTTGCGTTTGATCTCCCGACTGATGGTCATATGGTGACGATTGAGGCGTCGGCCAATCTCTCTGAGGGTCAAACCGTAAAGAACTAAATGATAGATGACATATCGCTCCTCTAGTGTTAAGTGTGTGTAGGACATGATGGGCTCCTTCTGGTTGTGGGTTGGTTGCTCTTCCTCACATTACCAGATTGCCTGTCATGTCCTCTATAAACTTGAATGGTGCACTTTGAATTTGAATCTACCCAGATACCCCAACCGCTCAAGCTGTACTTTACAACGACTCGTCTTGATCCTTGGCCCTCTTCCGAAATCCCATGGCTCCCCACTACCGAATATAGGGACTAAACTGTTACTTATTCCATTCTGATTCAGGTAGTTATATATTTATGCCCGTCCCCATTTCCCCCAATTGAAAATGGGGGAGGCTTAACGGTTTTTGTCAAACTTCTCTTTTAGCTTTTGCAAAGAAGCCTGGATCGGTGGACCTAACAACTTTTTAAAGATAGAGGAAATGTTTTCTTCTTCGGCCTCAAAGAGGCAGTTGACGATATCGTCGATCATCTCAACGTCAAGGCTTCCCTCCACGGTGATGTCTTTGTTTGTGTCAATATTCTTGGGCTGGATGGGATAGATCTCGAAAAGTTGCACCCAGGTATCGAGTATAAAAAACGTTTTGCCGGCCGGGATAAAGAACAGGCTGCGTTTTTTGATACATCCGGGCGTTGTGGGCTTGTCCTTTTTTTGAGAGGTGGTTTTGACGAAGAGGTAAGGCTCGTTTTCACTTGAGGTGTTTAAAAGGATCAGATATTTTTTGCCGACAAAGCCGTTATGAAAGACCAACTGCCTGTGATGGTAGATGGCCCCTCGGGTTTGCAATTACCTCGCTCCGAATATCTTTATCATCTCTGAGCGTTCTTCCATCCGCTGCCTGGCCTCGTCATATGGCAGGCTGACAACTTCGCTATCGATGGCAAGCATGTAGTCGATTTTTTGAAACTCACCTTTCTCTTTGAGGGTCCTGTCCCATGGTTCGTTTTTAAGATGGGTGGACTCGACCATGGCATCGGCCTTGGCGTCCTTGAAGATAAAGGAGAGATCGTCGAGCAACTTCATTTCTTTTTTTGAAAAATACTGGGCGTCGAACTTCTTTTTGGGCTTGATCTGCTGAAAGCCTTCTTCGGGCAGATCATGTATGGCGGCCTTCATGTCGGGCTTCATGGTGCCGGAAAGCTCTTCAAACAAATCTTTCGGGACCGGTCCCATCTGCCAGGCAATATAGTCCAGGCCGGTTACGGACCTGCCCGTCTGCTTGAAGTGGAAAAAGTCAAGAAAATAAAGGAGTTTCAGTAGCTTAGTCTTGCCACAATGATTTGTGTTTTTGGCAAAATATAATATGGCGTTAATTAGCTTTTTTCTGTAGTGAGTGATGATCATGGAAATAGTATCGGCCACCATGGTCCAAAAGTCAAGTGCGGGAGGATTGATACCGGTACGGTGAAGTTGGTTAGATTCTTGATTTCATAGGGTAATTATGTGTTTGGCAGTGGATAGATTATTTCCGTTTGATCAGCTTACCCTAACGTTGCAAAAGTCGAGGATGCCGCAGATTCAAGGCGGCAAGGGTGAGGCTGTAGTCGGCTACGCCGAACTCTTGCCAACAAAGGAGATGCGGTATCCTCGGCTTTCCCGAAGGGTAAAGAACTTGGCTGTTGTTCTAGTTTTTTGGTCATCACTCGCAGTGAATTCCTCACAACTGCTCAAAAAGGCCGTAAAGAAAGACTATCATTGCTTTTCAGGACCTT
>DAOUWN010000094.1 GCA_030667105.1 Deltaproteobacteria bacterium | reverse complement strand
TCTTGTTCTCCAAGGCTTTCCTGTAATATTTTAACGCCTCTGTCGGATTGTTCACCTTTATGTATGCATCGCCCAGGTGTTCGAGGATCGTAGGATCATCTGAAACAAGCCTGGCGGCTTCCTCAAGGTACTTGACGGCCTCCTCGAAAAGCCCTTTCTTGTAATAGACCCATCCAAAGCTGTCCGTAATGTAGCCATCGTTTGGCTTGTGTTTCATGGCCCTTTTGATCAACTTCTCTGCTTCGTCAAGGTTAATGCCGAGTTCGCAATAGGTATAGCCCAGGTAGTTTAGCGCCTCGGCATGCGTCGGATCGATCTGAATAAGAGCCTTCATCTCGCTGATGCACGCTTCTTTGTTGCCGGCCTTGTCGTAAATCACACCCAGGCGAAAGCGAAGTCTTATGTGGTCGGGTTGCAAGTCGAGACCCCTCTGAAGTGTGTCAATGGCCTCATCATAAGACTCCATCTCTTCATAGAGTGCCCCAAGAAACAAATAGGACCCAGGGTCATTGGGTTCCGCTTCGAGGGCTTGTTTCATCAGCTCGATTGCCCTGTCTGGGTCTCCTTTTTCCTCATAAAGAAAACTAAGATGAACAAGAGCGCTTCTGTGGTATGAAGCCCCCTGACCGACTTTCTCATAAGCTGCAATGGCTTCATCTGTTTGCTTAAGCCCTTCAAAGGCCATTCCCAAAAAGTAGTGGATCTCCGGTTTGTCGGCATCATCTTCCACAAGCAACTGCAAAGTCCTGGCTGCCTCAAGGTATTCCTTTTGGTCCAGATATATGAGGGCAATTTGCTTGACGACCATCGGATTGGATTGACTCCGCATCTTCAGCTCCTCAAACACTTGCTCGGCATCCGCTGTCCGGCCCATCTTCAAGTAGTAATGTCCCAATCCCACTGCCGCCTTGATGCTGTCCGGGTTGTTGTCAAGAAGCCTTTCGTAGGTCTCCACAACTTTTTCGCGCTTTTCAGTGGCTTCGTAAACGCTCACAAGCTCAAAGAGGGGCTGTTCATAATCCGGCTTGAGTTCAAGACATTCCAAGAATGCGGCCTCTGCCAGGTCATAGCGTTTCAGCGAGGAAGCAACCATTCCCAGGTGAAAATGTCCGGAAAACGACTCGGGGTTTATCTCAGTGAGAGCTTGATACAGTTTCAGGGCCTTGTCCGGTTCTTTGCTCTTAACGTATTCAGAGCCTAACAATAGGTGGATACGCTCGGACTCGGGGTCCATCGCCAGGGCCTTTTCGTAAGCCTCAATGGCCTCGGCATGTTGATTCAGCACTGCATTAATGCCGCCAATCATAATCATCGAAGGCACGTGCTTGGGATCTTTCTTGATAATGTCTTGTGTAATTGCAAGTGCTTGCTTATGGTCATTGTGTTGAAGATAGAGCTGGGCAAGTTCAGATTTCAAATACACTGAATCTTCATCCCTGGCCACAGCTTCCCTCAGCATCTCTATTGCCTTGTTGATCTCGCCTCGCTTCTTCATAAGGCGTGACTGGGTATAGTAGTAGTAGGCTCCAACATCTTCTGCTTTCACTGTCGAAGGTATCTCTCTGGCAGGCACAGTCTTCTCACCAGTGGCACAACCCAACAGACTCGGCACGACTCCTGCAATAATTAGCGCCCTAATCAGGTTTTGAAACATGTTTTCTTTCTCCTTGTAACGGCTTTTTTCATTCGCTTTGGCCAAGCCCTTCCAGAAATGTGTCAAATTCGGGTATCTTTTGTTCGAAGTACGACTTCATCTTCCTGATCATATTGCTTTCAATCTGGCGGACACGCTCCCTTGAAATGCCATAACGCTCGCCTATCTCCTGAAGAGTCGCCGGAGAGTCGGAGAAAAGGCGGGTTTTGAGGATGTCGCGTTCGCGCTCGTTTAGGTCTTTCTTGAAAGATGCCAGCTTTTCGTGAAGGATTGCCTCCATCTCTTTCTTTGCCACCCTGGTCTCGGAAGACATTTCAGGTGTTGCAATAAATGCGATCCGCTCATCGTCAGACTCATCCTTGATCGGGGCATCCAGGGAGACCTCCCACCCATCCAAGCGTTGATCCATATCAGTGACTTCCTGCTCAGTGACTCCAAGCCTTTCAGAAAGGAGTTTTGGTTTTGGATCAAATCCCTCGGATATGAGTTTCTGTTTTTCCTTCTTAAGCCTGAAAAAGAGCTTTCGTTGAGCCTGCGTGGTGCCGATTTTGACCAGTCGCCAATTGTCCATAATGAATTTGAGGATGTATGCCTTGATCCAGAAGGAGGCATAGTAAGAAAACCGAACCCCTCTGTACGGGTCGAACTTCTGAACCGCTTGCATGAGTCCGATATTGCCTTCTTGAATCAAGTCCAGCAGGTTTTGCATCCAAACCCGTTGAAACTCCATCGCTATCTTGACCACAAGCCTCAGGTTGGAAGTAACCAGTGTGTAGGCTGCCTCACGGTCTCCGTGTTCCTTGACCCGGATAGCAAGTTCCTTTTCTTCTTCTCTTGTCAGAAGCCTGTGCTGCCCGATTTCCCGCAGGTATAGTTGCAGAGGGTCATATTTGACCAGGTGTGAGTCAGGTGGGGATTCCGGCGCTTGGGCAGGCCCCAAAATATCCTTGGTCGGAGTCTCTTTCTTGTTTGTCTTTGTATTCTTTTTTCTCATTTCTGGTTTTCTTCACGCCAGGGGAAGCTATGTGAATTTCCTTATTTTTTTAAAATATCAGACAAGCATCTCTTTATCAAGGCCTAAGGAATCGACCGAGTGGCTTGTCAAGAAATCTGGGACCGTCGTTTTCAAATCATGATGGACAAGGGAATCCCCTTGTGGTATTTTTACCTTCAATATTAACTCTAGACAAGAAGTTTTGCAACACGTTGATTTTCTTGCATTGTAAAAGCAAGCGCCTGTAGCTCAGTTGGATAGAGCAACGGACTTCTAAGGTCCTCTTCTTTTCCGTTATTTCAATAGGTTAAGTAACTTGAGGCGGGACCTCGGCAGAAGGCCATCCAACCTGAAGGCAAGTTTTCTTTAACTTCAACCTATTTGCTGGAGGAGGGAGATGGAAGAAGAACAAGTCGGACGGGTCACCAACTTCTACGTCAAGATCAGTGTCGCAGCCATCGAAGTCACAGCCGGGATTATCAGAATTGGAGACACGCTCCACTTTAAGGGTCATGCCACCGATTTTCAAGACACAGTTGCCAGCATGGAGATAGAGCGCCAACCGGTGGACGAAGCAAGACCGGGAGACGAGGTCGGTATTAAGTTAAAAGAAAGGGTGCGGGAAAACGACAAGGTCTATAAAGTCATGTCCTGAGTTCATTCCGAACCCACAACAAAATGTCCGGTTGCACAATACAGATTAATCAAGGCTATTTTTCAACTATCGTTTCGTCAATCTTCACCCCGAAGTGTCTACCCGCTTCTTCCAGGTAGGCAAGCACGCGGTCGCCAGGCGTCAGACGGGCAATTGAGACGGGCTCGCCTCCTGGCTTGGTCAGCCGGATGGTCTCGGCGTTCTGCATCACCAGTGAGAGGGTTTTGCCCTTGTAGGCAGCTTCTACCAGCATCATGGGCCTTTTTTCCACCTTTGCCCGGCCCACGAAACCAACCTCGCTCCTACCCTTGTAGTCGATGATCAAGACCGGGTCGCCGATGCTAACATCGGCCAGGTAAGCGGTCTTGCCGTCCGGCACGCGCACGTAAGCGTGGACCGCCCCGGCGTTGACGCGGAAAGGGCGTGTGGCACAATAGGGTGTTTCCACGTTTTCCGCGTGTACCAGGAACATGCCCGAGCTGGAATTCCCAACGAGCATGCCTTGGCCGGGCTCCATGTTGGCAATAGTATCAACGCAGACTCGGTCTCCCATACCCAGCGGCCGCACGGACTTGATGGTCGCCTGAACCAGATGCAGGCGCTCTGCCTGCTCGCGGACAACGGCAGCGGTCCGCTTAATTTCCGAAAGATCAGTTGAGGCTAGAACGACCCCGTCAACCCCACGCTCCATGATCTTCAATGCAACCTTGGCCTCCTCTGCGTTACGCACCCAGGCCAGCAGGCCCTTGCCTCTCTTGGCGATCAGGTTCTCAAGTGGAATTACTTTCCAGTTGCTGGTCTTGATTAGCAGCAGCTTCTCGGCTGGGACCTTGAGTGTCTCGGCCTCGTCCTTTTCCGAGGAAATGGTCGCCTCGACCACGTCCTCACCGAATTTCAAATCGCCGTCCGGCGCCACTGTCTTGATAAGACCAAGATCACGGACCTTTTTGGATTGGCCTCTGGGAACAATCACGGCGTCGGCGCCACTCTCCAGGGCAGTGGTTACAACTTCTTTATTGTAGGGCCTTGCATTAACCCAAAACAACCTCGTCATGATACACTCCTTTGTTGTCACTTAGTGACTGAATCTTGGCCACCGAACCCTGCCAAACAATACCAGACGTCGACCTCATGCCTCACTATTAAGAATTTTCATTGCTTCTTTCGCAGTCTTTCCCTCGTGCACAATGGCGCAAGCCGCAGACACCAAGAGGACCGGATTCTCGTGCTGGAAAGCATTGCGGCCCATTGAAAGTCCGGCTGCTCCGGCTTGCATCGCACCCTCTACCATCTTTAGGGTGTCTTCATCGGAAAGCTTAGAACCGCCGGCTATGACCACAGGAATGGGACTCCCAGACACCACCTCCCTGAAGGTTTCAGGAGATCCGGTATAGGGGACCTTGACGATGTCCGCCCCAAGCTCGGCGCCCACCCGGGCCGCGATCTTTACGTTCCCGACATCTTTCTCATTATCGACTTTGGGCCCGCGGGGATACACCATTGCAAGAAGCGGCATGCCCCAGTAGTCGGCAGCTTCGGAAACCTTGCCGAAGGCCTCAAACATTTCTCCTTCATTCTCGGCGCCGATGTTGACATGGATACTGACAGCATCCGCCCCAACTCGAACTGCACGCTCCACCGAACATACCAGGACCTTGCGGTTCGGATCCGGGGAGAGGGTCGTGCTTCCCGAAAGATGTACGATCAAGCCTATGTCACGCCAATAACGGCGATGCCCCTGGCCTACCATGCCCACATGTTCGACTACCGCATTAGCACCGCCCTTGGCTACTATGTCCACGGTCTTGGGCAGATCGATCAGACCCTTGATCGGGCCCACTGTCACACCGTGGTCCATTGGAACGATGACGGTCTTGTCGGTTTCCCGGTTCATGATACGTTCTTTGCGGACCTCTTTACCAATACCCATTTTTTCGTCCTCCCTTCCTAACAATTGTACGAATCGGGGGCTCTGAAATGGTGATTCATGAGCCCGTAGAAAAATCTTTCGCGCTGCCGCCGCTATATATCACGTTTTTGACATTATGTAGACCGAGAAATGCACGGTGCAACAAACGCGCAAGCGAAGGCGACGCGCGCAATGAAAGTAAACACGGGGGAAAGCTTAGTGAAAGCGCCGGAATAAACCGGCATAGAGTAGGGGATGGGCTTGCCGAGGACGGGGCGGGTATTCACGAAGTGGAAGCCTGGAGGGTATCCAAAGTTCTTGAAATTCGAAGTCGAACACGCTATTAATGAACCAAGCCTTGCTGATCCTGAGAATGGTCACAAACCTTTTGAAATAACAATATGTGCGCCTGTAGCTCAGTTGGATAGAGCAACGGACTTCTAATCCGTAGGTCGCAGGTTCGAATCCTGCCAGGCGTACCAATAATATTGGCGTGTTACGATATGTAACCTTCGCCCTACCCTTCTCTACCGGTTTTGGTTTCCATTCTTCCCAAAAACTCTCTCAATGATCTTTTCCGCAAGGTCCGCTCCACCCTTCCCCAGGAGAACCTCTCTTATTTGAGGCGCACTTTAGTGGTAGATTTTTGCCATTTGGCATGACATATTGGCAAAAAACGGGAGGGTTATCATGGAAACAACATTAGATAGATTCGGCAGGGTCGTTATACCGAAACGAGTCCGCGATGGTCTTGGTCTAAAACCGGGGGCCGTCTTGGAAATCGAAGAGGTCGAACAGAAGATCTTTCTCAAACCAATAGATGGAGAGCCACATGTAGTGACTAAGGACGGTGTATTGGTGTTCTCAGGTACTGCGACTGGGGACATTGTGGGGGCAGTCCGTACTCATCGCAAAGAACGCCTGAGTAAAACAGTAGCTGGGACAAGAAGACGAAAGTCTTATTCGATACTTCCGTGCTTGTGGCTGCCATTGTTGAACCTCACCGCCTGCCCATTATAATGTCATTTAACAGGCTCAGAACACCTATTTTGGAAAACTTTATGCTTAAATATTAGGTTTGTTCCTTCCGTGTAACTGCCCTGCGACCAGTTTCTTCTATAATTGCAGCACATTAGACCATCTGGATGTTCTCTGCTGATTTTTGGGGTGACTGACGTCTATTTATCCAGTAGTTTTGTCACGTTAACTGGTCATCGACCGGTTGAAATCCGTAGCCTGTCTGTTTTTCTGCTTCGCCGCCAAACAGACGGCTACTGCACCCTGCCCGGGCATCGCCCTCAAAACAAAAAAACCTCGATTGCAGTCCGCATCCCGCGTCAACTTCCAGCCATAGGCGGATGTTCCACAATCAAGGTCAGTTTGTGCAGCTTCTTGCTTGATTCGTCCGGCATCCCGCCTGAACGAAAAAAGCTGAAAGCCGCCATTGTCCGTGCCCGACTCTGCTATCCGGCCCGCCATGGGCCGGCCTCGGCACATTTCGTATCTGCCGCAAAGATGGCTGCGTCAAGACACACCTGTAGTGCATGGTTTCTTTAGCTGCTTTCTTACACCGCGTGCGCCGGTTGGCCTCCGAAATCGGAGCAATTCGCCGCATTAGCCACCACAATTTCCGAAAGCTGAAAATGTGGCCCGTTACCACGCTGCTCGTTCTCGGAGCGGTTGCGAGGGCGATCTCGCAAGCTCCGTTGTTCGGCGCTCATCCCGGCTATGAGGCAGACCACTGTCATCGGTGTTTGCAGATGCCGGAAAACAACGATGACATTCTCTACCCATATAATAGGGTGCTAGTGAAATCGGCGGGATTTCACCTGTGCCCATAGTTAAATGTCCTGGGAAATGGCGAGCTTAGAGTTGAGTCACAGCCATTTTCAGGCTGTCTTGTTGCGTGTCCATCATTACGGAATTCTCCCGCGATGGCGGGACAGAGCGAAGCGGAACCATGTTTAGGACAAGATCAGAGAGGCGACGCATTTGTAGAAAGGTGACCAGGGGTGTCGGTGAGGTCTCCTTAAAATAACCACATGGTTACCTTTGCCCACGGGTTGCCGCTCCTTGCAGTTACTCTCGCCTTCGGCTCGCCTTACGCCTCGCTTCAGCCCTTCAGCCGTTACATTGCTGTTACAACCCTCTTGAGCCGCCGAAGCCCTTGGCGAAGGAGCTTGCCTTCGGCTACCGTTGCCGCTCC
>DAOUWN010000122.1 GCA_030667105.1 Deltaproteobacteria bacterium | reverse complement strand
TGGTGACGATCACAGATGTGCCGGAATCCAATCTTCCCCCTTCAACACCGGTTATCGCATCTCCCTACGACGGCCAGATGGAGTGTGACCTTATGCCGAGCATTACCGCCGAACTTTTCTCAGATCCTGATGGGGACCCGCAGAGCCAAAGTCAATGGCAAATCAGCAAACAAGAGGACATCTCGTCCCTGATTCTTGATATTACTACCACCGATCAGCTCGTAGAACTGCCCGTTCCCCACACGATGCTTGAAGCAGACACGACATATTATGTGCGCGTCCGATTTTACGATGTATATGGTGAGGCCTCTGACTGGTCAGACACTGTTGAGTTCACTACCACTATTGACGACAACGATGTTGACGGTAACGGTGTCCCAGACGATCAGGAAGTTGGCGACGACGTGGACCTCAATGAAGATGGCGTTGCTGACAACGACCAGCCAGGCGTCATCAAATGCGCACAATATATCTCTAACAATGTCACCATTGGCGTTGGCAAGGCGTCTAATTCCGTAACTGCCATAGAAGCCGTTGAAACGATTGAGCCATCAAGCGTTTTTGACAACCCGCTTGTGGAGTTCATTGTAGGGCGTAACATCATAAGACCCAGGAGTCTGATATTCGGACTTCTTTCTTATCGAATTCGTGTTGACGAGCCCGGAGCGACAGCCACAGTGAGAATCTATTTTTCACAGAATATCTCACGGACGAAACTCTTCTGCAAATATGATACAGTCAACGGTTGGCAGGACTACTCTGAACATACTACCTTTAATGAAGATGGCCAGTCCATAACTCTTGAAGTCAAAGACGGCGGCTATGGGGATAGCGACGGGGTGGCTAACGGCATCATCCTCGACCCAGGCGGACTTGCCGAAACAAGCAGTGGAGAGGATGGGGTTTCCTTGAGTGGTGATTTGAGCAATGGCGGTGGGTGCTTTATTACGGCTGCTGGGGAGTCAGATTCGAGTGTGGACTCAAAGGGAATTCTCACGTGGCATAATCCCATTGTTCGACTCATAGTAGTCCCTGTGGTAGGAATACGGTATGTTCTTGTTAATGCTTTTGGGACGACCGGCACTGTAGCCGGACTCCTGCTCGCAGGGTTTTTTCTGGCTGGCTTGCTACGGAACCATGGCAGGTTACTCTCAGGAGGTCAGGAATCATAGAGCGCTAGATGATCGTCCAAGCAACTGACCCCGTACGAGAAGTAATCGGGGTCAGTTGCTTTTTTGCGCCAAGAGCCCTTAAGTCTTTCTCATGAAGGTTTCATAACTTGAACGATAGATACTGGTAAGAGTCAAAAATGCTGTGATGACCAGGGGACCGTATATAATTCCCAAGATCCCGAAGACTTTTAGGCCACCCAGAACAGAAAGAATGACCAGGAGTGTGTGCATTTTGACCCTATTTCCCACGAGTCTGGGTTTAACTACATATTCTATGGTAGAGGAAATAACCAGGAAAAAAACGATGAAGAAAATACCTGCTGCTATCCTACCATTCAGGAACAGATAGATAGAAGCCGGAATAAAGACAGCGCCAATGCCCACAATGGGGAAAAACGCCAGGATGGCCATGATTGAGCCCCAAAGGAAGGGCGAACCTAGACCAAACAGAACAAAAACAATGCCTCCCAGAGTTCCTTGAATCAGTCCGGATATACCGTTCACTACAAGGACTACCGAGGCCATGGCATGGAACTTGTCCATGAGTTTTCTATCTTGATCCTCAGGAAGCGGAGAAAGCTCTATAAAGAAAGCGATAAGGTCTTTGCCGTCAATTAGCAAGAAGAAGATGATCAGGAGCATAAAGGCAAAGTTAATGACAAACTTCAAGACGTTTGTAGCAACGGTGCTCACTTGCTCGTAGAGAAACAGGCCGACGAACCTTCCAAGCTCGGACAAGCCTTTGTTGAGGTGCTCAACACCTAGCTTGATGTTAAAGTCTGCAAGAATGCCTTCGATACGTCCTATAATTTGGCTGTTTTGCAGGAGTTCCTTAAAATCCTGGTTTATGGCAGCATTGGTACCCATGACATACAGGTTGTATGCTTCCTTGGAAAGGGCGCCTATTATGAACACCAATGGCACAAAAACCACCAAAAAAATAATCGTACACGTGATAAACGAAGAAAGTACTGGCCGCATCTTCTTGGCAAAGAAGCTGTAAACCGGATAGAAAATACCAGTCAACACAAAGCCAAGGACCAGAATAGACACAAAGGGCCACAGGACTTTGCCCACAAGAAAGATAGTAATCAGGAATATGATGATGAAGTACCTGAATATCATCTGTGTGGAGGCTTGTTCAGGCGTTTCATGGCCCAGGTTTTTATCCATGGTAGTCATCCTTCTCATTTTGGCCGTCTTCTCTCAAGGCTCCACGCAAGGAGACTCGTGACAAGGAAGGCCAGAATACCTGCCATGGCTGCGCTGCGCCACGGCGTTTTTCCATTCATCAGACTCAAGGTGGGTACGAATATCAGTATCCAGCAGGCAATGTGCCACGGCTTTACAATGCTGGCAACGGATCTACCCACAAGCCTTTCCCAGCTTCTACGCAAACTTTCTCTTTGGACCTCCCTGACACGCTCCTTTGTCTCAAGATCCGTATGAATTGAATATCTTTTATCTTCCTCAAGATTGTGGTCATAATGTTCTCTTTTCTCCAATGATCCATCAACTCCCCAATACGTCCACGTGCCATCTCTTCTGCCCATAACCCAGTGACTTTCAAGCGCCTTTTGGCCGCTGCTATGCCAGTCTGTCCACTTGCCATGCATCTTTCCATAGAGGAATTCGCCCTCCGTAATCCTGGCTCCGTTTTCGGTCCACTTCACCCAAATGCCGCTTTTTTTTTCTTTTATGTATTCCCCTTCTAATTGCTTCTGTCCGTTCTTGTACCAGAACACCCATTTTCCGTGCCGTTTTCCTTCAACCAGGCAGCCCTTCGCATAAATGGATCTTGGCCGCCAAAAATATGGCCCCCTTGACCAATACAACGTGACTTTTTCAGGCTCTGGCATTGTTCCGTTCACACTAATGAAAACTCACTTCAAGTTTGCCGACATTGCCTACTCCCAGGCTTCCAAGGGATCTGTATTTGGCCGGGATGCTCTTTGTCGAAATCCATGACTCACGGTCCGGATCATACTTGAAGTACAATAAGGTCGTATACCTGAACACGGGCACACCAGGTATTCGGTAGCGAACCGCCAACTTCATGTAACAGTGTTCCCTTTGCTGGATTCCACCAGCAGGGCCAGGGATATCCGGGACCTGCAACCTGACAGGAGTTGCCTCGGACTCAACCCTCTGGTGGATTTCAGGCATATTGGCCAACAATGCCACCTGGCCGGCCCAATACCAAAAGGCGTCCACTTTGTATATGACCGCATTCATGGTTCCTTGGTTCCTGACATGGATGCCGGCGCAGTCAGGAACGATTATAATGACAGGTCGAGAAATCCCAAAATATCCCAGTACGACGACGAGGAGGAGTAATATGCAGCCGCCACCAATTGCCCCTTTCTTAGTGAGGTTTCGGAGCTTTTCCTTGAAATAGTCTGCTTCCTCACTCATGATACCGCCGCTCTACCCTATCCTTTTTTGCGGCTACCAGGATATACAGCCGGGGCTCATCAATCAGATCTTGAATCTCGAATCCATAGGGCTCAAACAAGTCTTGAGCCTCCGATCTCTGCGGAAAATCATCCAAAGGGAAAGGGGACTTCTCTTTCAATGAGTCAATAAACGATTTGCCCATAGGATGACTTATCACCATGCGCCCGTTTGGTTTCATCATCCGGCTAATGTTGGCAATACTGCTGTCTTTGTCCACAATATTCGGATAACAGGCGTTCATCATGACTACATCAATACTCTCGCCAGAAAGACTTATGTTCCGGATGTCCGCAGCAATGGCATGGGCATACGGATACTGTTTTCTGAGGTGCGCCAGCATAGCCTCCGAAAGGTCACAGGCAAATATGGTCCGTGGTTCATAAGCCCGGATCAACGGAATCAATATGCCTGTACCTGAACCCACATCCAGAACAGTGTCTCTTTTATTTATCCTGGCAGAAGCCACAATCTGTTCCAAGCGTTCAGGCACGCCTTCGGGCAGAGGCGGATCAAAGACGTGGATAAGGCCACTGAAGAAATCCCGCTGGACCTGGTTGATTCTCCTGATTTCGTCGTTAGTCGGCTTCATGCCCGAATCCGTTCACAGGAGTCCCTTTTCCATGAGAAAACTCATAGTCCTGTGGCTGATTGTTGTGGATTGGCTGATAGCACGCGAGAAGCCATCCATGGCACCGGCGGAAGCGTTTGAATCGACCATGGTCAGGCCATTGTCGAGTTCTTCTCGAATCTTCGCCCATTCCTCTTGCGGTGAGACCTTGTGGGCCAGTCCGATGTCTTGATACAAAGATCTCAAGAAAGTGGAAAAGACTTTGTTCGCCCCTCCTTTTTCACTATCCGAAAGCCCCTCAATCACCATGGCCAGTTGCGAAGCCACTATGAGGCTGGCCTTCATTCTTTCACCCATCATGAAACCGAGGATCGCCTCTTTCTCTGTCATGTGCCCTCCCATCGTCGTTGCTTCGTTCAGGAGTCAAAAAGATCCTTTTCAGCCCGACGTACTTCTTTAACAAAGACCTTGACTTTCTCATAGTCCTTTTTGAATCGAACAGGTTTTCCATTTCCATCTCGTGCGTTGGTTCTTGTGCAGCTATCTACACCAAAGGGTTTGACAGCCATTACCCCTTCATAGACATTTTCTGGTGACAGTCCGCCAGCCAGAATGACAGGGATTGAACTCGACTCAACAAGCCGACCGGCCGAAATCCAGTTGCACGTGAATCCTGTGATGCCCAAATACCCTTCAACTGGCTCATTGCCAAGCCACGTGTCGGTTAGAAAATAATCGCTTGCGGCCTCAAAACATCTGGCGATTTCCAGTGTCGGAATCCTCTCAATGCTTGTTGGGGTGGGAATGGGAACAGAGCGCATAAGCTCAATTCTTGGGAATCGCTCTTTTATTGAAATATGAAGTTCAACAAGAGCCTCCCAAGGCATCCTGCCGCCTTGGGCAGTATACAGAGATTCGCAAAAATGTACAATATCCGGCTCGTAGTATTCAATGGCCTGAAACAACACGTCTTTTGTATCAAATAGCGGAATCAGACTGTGCTTCACCCGACTTGCCTTTGAGACAAGGATTGCCTCCTTTACGGCCGGCGACTTCCAGTCTTTCTCGGAGAGGATAACACTTCCAATGCGGTCAACACCAAGCTCGATAACCCCCTCGGCCTCCCTTGGATCCTGTATCTCGTAGATCTGAACGGCGATTCTTGTTTTTTTCATTGCCGGAGGCCGTTTGGGTTTCAATCTCGCAACCTGCAATCCAGAATTTCCTATCGCCATCCACCGAGCAAATGAAGATGGACGTGAAAGATAGCCTGGCCGCCGCCCCGCTCCACATTAAAAAGGAGTTTGTATCCTGATGCGGCAACACCCTGCTCCTTCGCCGTCTCCTGACCCTTGAGAATCATCTGAGAGATGATCTCTTTGTCCTTATCCGTGACCTCATTGATACTTCGGATATGTATTCTGGGCACAATGAGCAAATGAACAGGGGCTTCGGGATAGATGTCTTTAAATACGACCAGGGATTCGCCCTTGAATAAAAAATCAGCCGGTTTTTTCCCTCTGATGATTTGACAAAAAAGGCAATCCTTTTGCATATTCCGCATACCTCCTCACCTGACAGCAATTATTGATCCGCTTCACATGACGACGTAGAGAATTATGGTGGGCGTTCACAGGTTCAGGGTTACCTTTCTTGCGTTGACCCGCCAGATGTACGGCAGGATGAAACCACGAATCAACGGTTCAGATTTTTGGTAAACCCTGAACCCTTGAACTTCTGAATCCGTGAACGGTTACGAATTGTATCAGGTTCGTTTGCGCGTCCTTTCAAGCGATGGGCGAAATTTTCCCCGAACTCCCCCGATCTTCTTGTCTGCCTTCTTGTGTTTGTCATAGTCAGGATCCCTCAGGATCTTGCGCTCGACGTCCTTGACTCTGGCCTTTTGCATCTGTTCCAAAATCTTTTCTTCCTTGGGCCGAATAGCCTTCTTGACCTTTTCCGTCTCCTCTTTTGCCTTCTTGACCTTGTTGAGTTCTCTGGTGATTTCCGGCCTCAGAGAAGTTTCAGTTTGCTTCTTCTTTGACATGACACACCTCTATGTTGGTATTTTTTTCGTAACTCAATAATATGGGGTTACGGCAACCGCGCTGCTGAAATTTCTTGAGTTATTTTCTTTCGCCCTGATCTGTCTATCCAGGTGCGAAACATCTCGCAAAAACCACTCGCCTTCGGGTCCATGCGAAGTTGTTCCAGGCCATACTTCATTTTCAGGGACCAATTCGGGTATTCATTGGTCGTTCCCGGCAGATTTTGCTGCCTGTCATCCTTAAGCAAGTCTTCCTGGCTCAACACAAAGAGCTTGGCCGACGCCAGGGCAAGAAAGCCCACCACGGCATTGTGAATCTCACCAGTAACCTCAGGATAGGCCTTTGGGTCTGTGCCACACTCAACAGAAAGAAGGCACATCTCATGCAGCAGCCCCAGCAACTTCTCCTTGTCTGCCTCCCTTTCAGCAGCAGCCCTGGCAACAGCCTGTTTGTTTTCGAACATCCCTGCATCCTTGCGAATCTC
>DAOUWN010000265.1 GCA_030667105.1 Deltaproteobacteria bacterium | reverse complement strand
TGGCCATAGAAGAAGAACCGTTCGATTCCAGAATCTCCGACACTATGCGGGTGGTGTAGTCAAATTTCTCTTTGTCCGGCATAACCTTCTCAACAGCCCGGGTTGAAAGCCCACCGTGTCCGATGTCCCGACGGCTAGGCCCTGCCAGTCGTCTTACTTCTCCCACGCAGAATGGCGGAAAGTTATAATGAAGCATAAAGGGTTTGAACACATTGCCATCCAGGGTTTCAACTCGCTGTTCATCTCCCGTCGAACCAAGGGTCACAACGCCAAGGGCCTGTGTTTCACCCCGCGTGAAAAGGGCTGAACCGTGCGTCCGCGGTAGTATGCCAACCTCGCAGTGAATGGGACGGATTTCATCAAATCCGCGGCCGTCAACCCGACGTCCCTCAGAGGTAGCCATGTTGCGTATGACGCGGCGCTCAAGGGCATAAAAAATGTCATAGACCTCGCCACGGCGATTTGCATAGTCTTCTCCAAGAGTTTCAAGGACATCAGCTCTTATCGCTTCCACCGCCTCTTGGCGTTCGAGCTTTTTAGGGATATTGACGGACTCTCTCATACGCTCGGCCGCCAAAGCTTCAATCTGGTCAACCAGGTCTTGATCCACTTCGTCTGCAGAGGCAGGGCGCTTTGGCAAACCAACGGCGTCTTTGAGTTTGACTTGCAAATCTATAATCGGCTGCAAGGATTGATGGCCAAAAAAGATTGCCTCCAGCATGTCCTCCTCTTTCACGAAGTAGCCGCCACCCTCCACCATCACCACGGCATCCCTGCTCCCTGCTACAATCAGATCAATGTCGCTTTCTTCCAGTTCCAGCCGTGTGGGATTGGCCTTGAAATGCCCATCTATGCGGCCCACACGCACACATGCGATTGGCCCCGCAAAGGGAATGTCTGATATCTCCAGGGCGGCCGAGGCGCCTATGACGGCCAGAACATCGGGATCGTTTTCATTGTCAGCCGAGAGCACCGCCGCAATGAGCTGTGTCTCATTTCTGTAGTTCTTCGGAAACAAAGGTCTGATAGGCCGATCTATGATCCGGGACGTCAGTGTCGCCTTCTCGCCCGGCCTCCCAATCTCCCTGCGAAAATAGTTACCCGGAATCTTGCCGGCAGCGTATCCTTTTTCCTGATATTCGACGGTCAGTGGCACAAAATCGATCCCTTGCCTGATCTCATTGGAAGCGACAACCGTCACTAACACCAGGGTTTCACCGTATCGCACCAAAACAGCCCCGTCGGCCTGCCTGGCGATCTTTCCTGTCTCTACTGCGAGTGTCCTGCCACCCACCTCTCCTTCAAAAGATATTTCCATTTATGTTCTCCTCAATATTTGTTGTTCTAAAATTGTCGTCTGATTTACGATATGGCATGCTGTGCCCTCCAAGGCGTGACCCACCGCAGGCGGACACAAGCCTAACGGCTTGAAACGTGCACATTTACACGATTCACGGGACTATTTTCTGAGCCCCAGGACCTGGATAAGGGTGCGGTAGCGATTAATGTCCTTGCCCTTAAGATAGTTCAACAGCCTTCTTCGCTGGCCCACCAGTTTTAACAACCCCCGTCTGGAATGGTGATCTTTCTTGTGGACCTTAAAATGCTCGTTCAGATAGCTGATACGGTGGGTCAGCAGGGCAATTTGGACCTCTGGAGACCCCGTGTCCGCCTCATGCAGTTTGAACCGGTCAATTAAATCCTTCTTTTCTTTCACTGCGAAAACCACTTTAAAAACCTCCTCTTCTCGTTGTTCGCGTTTCTTCAGTATGAATTTCCAAATATCGTTGTAGTGGCAAAGAATCTACATAAACAACCACGAAAGCACGAAAAGCTCAAGGCACGGAATTTGTGCAAAAATACCTTTTCGTGTCTTCGTTGTTTCGTGTTTTGCGGCGTTCGCCTTAAGAACATTGCGTGGTAATTCTCTATGTTCTGCTTCCGGTTTATCCGGATCAGGAAATACACACATGTACGGCAAAACGCCCTTTCTCTCCCTTGACCCCAGCACTGCAATCAGGTTTCTATCGGCATCGGCGACCTTGACCCACAGAGCGCCTGTGGCGTCAACTGGTCCGAGATTTGCCTCCGTCACCGGCTCGCCATGTCGTATCCTCCGTGCCAGCCCCTGGCCGGCCTGGATCTCCGGAATTCCCCTTAGAGCGTTGCTCATGGGTATGACGCAGTTTGAGACTTCCCCGGTTGCCGCAAGTCTCTCCATGGCTTGTAAAGACATGGTCTCTTCCAACGTAAAGCCGCTACTTTCAGTTCGACGCAACTGGACCAAATGGGCGCCGCATCCCAGGGCATCTCCCATATCAGCACACAATGTTCTAATATATGTTCCCTGGCTGCAACTCACCTTGAAGCGGACATAGGGAAGGTCGACGTCAAGCACTGCTAGATCATAGATCGAAATTCGTCTTGAGGGTTTTTGTACAAACGTCCCCCTGCGCGCCAGTTTGTAGAGGGGCACGCCATGGTGTTTAAGGGCCGAAAAGGCGGGGGGAGCCTGGTCTCTGACGTTCAAAAAGCGCCGAAAAACCGGGCCTATCTCATGGTCAGCTACGGCCAGAGTCGGTTCTCTCGAAACAATGCGTCCGGTCAGATCTTGGGTGTCGGTTCGAATTCCAAGACGCATAACTGCTTCATAGCCCTTTTTCCCATGTGAAAGAAACTGGGCAAGCCGGGTGGCCTGATTGATACAGCAGACCAACACGCCAGTGGCAAATGTATCGAGAGTGCCGCAATGACCCGCCTTCTTTGTCCTCAGGATTCTCTTTACCTTGGCCACCACTTGCGCAGATGTCATGCCTGCGGGTTTATCCACGACCACAATTCCGTTCATCCGATCTTCTCCATCCGATCAAATACCTAAACCTCAAACTATTTGTCGACATTTGAACCGGTTTCATCATGTATGGTCTTAAAGATCCTGTTTAACGCAGCAGCCCGATCAAATGATTCATCATAGACGAACTTGAGTTCCGGCACATATTTGAGTTCCAAACGCTTGCCCAATTCGTGTCTGAGATAACCTGTAGCACTCACAAAGCCCGCCAGGACACCCTGGTTTCGACTCTGGCCTTCAGCAACACTGAAATAGATGCGAGCCGAACGAAGGTCGTCAGTCGTACTTACCCGGGTGATTGTCACCAGATCCAAACGGGGATCTTTGATTTTTCTTGACAGAAGATCAGATAATTCCTTTTGAATCAGGCTTCCCACTCTGCCGGCTCGCTTAACACGGATCACAGATTCAGAATCTCCATGTCTGTGTCGATGATTTCGGCCAACTGCATAGCCTCAACAAGATTAAGGGCCTTATCCAGCTTTGAATTGATGACCCGCCGATCGTTGCCCACAAAAGCCAGTCCTATCTCCGCGCGCTGGTGAATGTTGTTGGCTCCCACCTCGGCTACTGAGGCGTTAAAGGTGTTTTGAAGCCTGCTCACGATACTCTTAACAACCTTGCGTTTTCCCTTCAGGGAAGTATTGCCAGGGAGCCTGAGGACGATTGTGCCT
>DAOUWN010000261.1 GCA_030667105.1 Deltaproteobacteria bacterium | reverse complement strand
GTCCACCTGACAAAATCATGGAAAAAACAGTAAAACTGCTAAAGAAGGGTTACTTGGCATTCAAGCTCAAGGTGGGTCGCAATGCCGTACGGGAAGATATAGAGATCACCCGAGACGTGAGGCGACTCATAGGTGATGACACCACCCTCCGGCTGGATGCCAACCGGGCCTGGGACATGGATCATGCCCTTGCTTTTGCCAAAGCGCTGGCTGGTGTCAGGATTGATTATATTGAAGAGCCCGTTAAAACCATCACCCTTTTGAAACAGCTCATGGATGAGATGGTATCCCTGCCCCTTGCTCTAGACGAAAGTTTGCTGGAACTGGCGCCAGAGGACCTCCCGTCCCTATCGGGAATAAAAGCCATTGTCCTGAAGCCGACTTTGTTGGGTGTTGAAAAAGCAATCCGGTTTGCCCGGTCGGCCGCTGACCTTGGCATGACGCCCGTCATAAGCTCTGCCTTTGAATCTGGTGTTGGGTTAGGGGTCCTTGCGCAGGTGGCTGCCTCCGTAAACAGGCGCGACGTGCCTGCGGGACTCGACACCCTGGACTGGTTTGACCAGGACTTGCTGGTCGATTCTCCCAAGATCGAAAGAGGAAGGTTGCAAATTGCCAAACTGCCAGATCCTAGAAAAGGCCTGAGACACGACCTGCTTCAGGCGATTTCTGATGACTGATATACAATGCCCCCTCAATGCTGCCGCCAGGGAATATGACGACCTGCCTGCCATCATTTCCGGGGACAAGGTCATTTCATACGGTGAATATGAGCAAATGGTTGTCTCCGTGGACGCACGGCTGACAGAAAGGGGCCTGACACGAGGACAGCGCATTGCCATTGTTTCCAATAGCCGTTGGGAGTATCTGATATTATTGCACGCCATCTTGAGGCTGGGTGGCGTAGCCTGTCCAGTAAGTCCCAGATTCCCCGAGAAGACTATCCTGTCAGTCCTTAAAAAAATCGACTGCGCCGCCGTTGTGGATCCTCTCAATCGGCTATCTCCTGGAACGTCCGGTGAGATCCGAAGAGTCAGTCTGGACACAATATTTAAAAACGGGATGTCCCATGCAGACAAAACATGGCATGATGTCACTGTCGATCTTGAGCGCCATGCCACCATCATTCTTACTTCCGGAAGTTCCGCTGTGCCCAAGGCGGCAGTCCATTCCTTTGGCAATCATTACTACAGCGCCCTTGGTTCGAATCGGAATGTCGACGTGCAGCCTGGTGATCGCTGGCTCCTGTCCCTTCCCCTCTACCATGTGGGCGGCTTGGGCATCATCTTTCGCATGTTACTAGGCAGGGGCACAGTTGTCATACCCGAAGTTAAGGAGAACATCGGTGAGTCAATGGACAAATACGGCATTACGCACCTGTCCCTTGTCTCCACGCAACTCTATCGTTTGTTGAAAGAGGGCCTGGATCTCCAAACAATAAGACGGCTAAAGGCCGTTCTTGTGGGGGGCGGCACTGTCCCTTCGTCTCTTATTACCAAAGGCGACGAAGCTGGCCTGCCCATCTGCACCACCTACGGATTGACGGAGATGGCTTCTCAGGTGACCACAACGGCTCCGAATGACCACAGAGAACGTCTGTCCAGTTCTGGAAAAGTTTTGGACTATCGAAGCGTGAAAATTGATGCGGGAGAAATTCTCGTCAAAGGGAAAACCCTTTTCACAGGTTATGTGGAGGCGGGGAAGATGTTCCTTCCTGTTGACGATGAGGGCTGGTTCCGAACCGGTGATCTCGGCCGACTCGACGTTGACGGTTACCTGACGTTCCTGGGAAGACGAGATAATATGTTTATCTCCGGTGGTGAGAATATTTGCCCTGAAGAGATTGAAAGCATCTTATGTCTTTTGCCTCACATCTCACAGGCCCTGGTTGTCCCTGTCGAAGACAGAGAATTCGGTTTCCGTCCCCTAGCTTTCATAAAAACGCAACAAGGTAAACCAGTAGATCAAAGAAAAGTCCTTTCACATCTGGAACGTTATCTTCCCGGATTCAAAACCCCTGTGGCATTTTACGAATGGCCTGAGAAAGCAGACAAAGACGGCCTCAAACCCAACCGGCGTTATCTCACGAAACTGGCTCAAGAGCTGAAAAGTCGAGGGGTCAGTTAGCCCAGAGCCGGATGCGCGGCCCCCAGACAGAATATGTGAAACTGATATCACACGGTTCCTTCACTCAGCGAGATGGTTGATGCTGGCAGTAACCTAAACTTTTCGTGGAACTTCTCTTTAGCTCTTGATCTCGTTATCTCTGTTTTAACCATGCCAAGCAACCTTTCTATCTCACGCTTCCAATTTGGTGAATCCCTCCACAACTAGTATTGCCGATCCCCAAGTTTCCAGGTATTGCCATACTGCCTAGGCTTTTGACAAACTCAACGTAGATGTTTCTGCCATACTTTCCAGCCTTCACTTCGTTACCAATGACTGTGTCCAGAGTATCAAACGGCCCTATAGCCTCCCTATAAGGTCTTTCATCTGTTGTCAGTGCCTCATAACAATCAATCAAACCTATTATTTTTGCAGGCTCAGAGATCTTAGTTTTTCCGTGTGGATAACCACTTCCGTCTGTTTTTTCATGATGCTCAAGTGCGGTAAGGCCGATATTTCTACTGGCGAACCTGCATTCCCTCAGGATGTTGAATCCGATCGTAGTGTGGCTTTTGATTTGATCAAACTCTTGGTCGGTTAGTTTGCGTGGAGCCGCCAGGAGGTGTTGATTAATTCTTGTCTTGCCAACATCGTGTAACAATGCGCACAAACCCAATTCTTTTGCCTGCTCCTGAGAATAGTTCATGTGGGAAGCGAAGCCTAACGCAAAGGCCATGACATTGATGGAATGCAAAACAATCGAATAGTCTGTATGTGTCATGTCTATCAGGTTTTTTATGACATCGCTTTCTTTCACATAGTCACTCACCAGTATGCCTACTGTGTCCGAAACACCTTCAAGGCTCCCGCTTCTTGGTTCCGTCAGTGTTTCTTCCACGACATTGATGACTGTTTCTTTTACCTTGGCAGGGTTGTCAGTCTTTATATAGTTCTCCAATTCTGAGTTAAAGCCTTTTTGGGCTTCTTGCAGGCCCCTGAGTCTGTCGGCTTGCCTGATATACAAGGCTGCTGGATGCGTGCCATGATCCAGACGCATGTCACTGAGCGTAATGCCAGCCCTTTTGTACAAGACAAACCCCTTGCCTTCGATTTTGTTGAATAGCTCAACATCTCGATAGTACTTCAACTGAGATTTCCGGGCCGAATTGTATTCGCTAGTGTTCATGACCTTTCCCGACAGGAACAGACATCCCTCTTGGTAAGCATGGGTATTCCACCAGAACCAAGGGGCTACCCTCCAATGACGTTCTCGGCAGAATTTCCTAATTGGTTTAGCCTAAAAGAAAGAAAAGGCTTTATACAGAAGGTGCCGAAATTTACGGGTTTTTAGTAGCTCAGGACGCTGGGATGGCGGGATTATCAAGACAAAAGGCGCACAGCTGCGTATATCATTGCCAACAAAATGGATAGTTGCAGGAGGATAGCTAATAGGGGACGCG
>DAOUWN010000034.1 GCA_030667105.1 Deltaproteobacteria bacterium | reverse complement strand
CCGTCCTGTGGCCTAATACGTGCCTCCTGACTATGCCCGAGCAACTTCTAAGCGTGTGTGGATGCATGGTTATGGCCTTCCTGACGTTTGCATCCGCCACATCTTGAGATTTGTTGCCTTCGTGCCGATAACAATAATATGGAAACCCTCATGGAAATCCTCAGTCTGATGGGCATTTTCGCCTTGGGAGCGGTACTCGCGTACTATTTGGAAATGCTCAAACAAAAATGGCGGCCCTAGCTTCCATAAAACAGAAAGCCCCCACTCCCACAAAGCCAGCTATTGCCAGCACAGGGGATGCAGGGGCCAAAGAAAACCCTGCAAGCAATCCAAAGCCCATCACGGCTTTCCCCAATACGGGACCTACAGGGTTCAAGGTTGATTGCAAACAAAAACCCCACAATCAGAGTTGATCATGGGGCCAAGTCTACGAACTATTTCTTTGTCTGGGAGCGTCTACCGGTCGACGGTTTTACACTTTTTCATAATATTTACACCCTTCGCAGTTAAAATTTTTCCACTTCAGCGTAAGGTACAGGCAGTCACTTAACTTTTCACATTCAAGATCCCGTTTGCCCTCACCTTCGCAAGGATTGCAGCCGGACGAAAAACCAGACTCCGCTTTCCGGTTAGCCCTTACAGTCCTTTTATTTGCCCGTTTCCAGGTCCGTTTCCGGTACAGGTTGCCACAGCTGGTTGAGCAGAATGTTTTCTGGTTGCCCGTCAACGGGATACCGCAATTCTGGCAGGTGCCACATTTGAAAGTGCGGTCTTTGCCCTGAGAATAGTCAATGCTCAATGCCGAAAAAAGGTGTGCATTCGAAAATTCCCATAGGCTCCAGAGGTCCTTACAGGAAATCTCTAAAGCGGCATCCCGTTCATCGATGAAAAAGTCTCTCACATCCTGTGGCTTGCCCTGAAGCAGGCTTTCAAGTGCTCCCTCGGGTCTTTTACGTGCCATAAGATACCGTTGGAGCCTCACGCGGAAAGCCTGCACTCCGGTCAAATACTTATGGCGAAGGCGGTTTACTTTGGAAAGCTGTTTGCGAAGGCCTTCGAGGTCTGTAACGTCCGCAGGGTTAAATCTTCTGGTTTCCATTGCCATCTCCTGTAATAGCGTCCTGATTGTTAGGGTGGGGCAGGCTGGTCAGGAAACCAGCTTTTCCGGCTATAGTCCGTAGCCCCAAACTAAATAGTTCCCCCTATTTCCTTTGAGCCACCGATTTAGGAGGCTACGCAGATCGAGAATTCATACTAGGTCGCGTGAAGGTTTTCCATAGAGAATCTGCCGGAGTTCTCGATGGGTGAAATAGGGATCATCATTTCTCAAGTACGGAAGGAGAATTTTTTTCTTTCTCAGAAGATCCCTGGAGATCTCAGCAAGTATCTCATCCGGTTCATATACAGCCGCCTTGACAATGGACTCACCAAAAGGACTGATGATCTCGCTACCGCCCCAGAACAGATAGGTTGAGGAGCCAAAGTGTTGATCGGCATTCAGCGTCTCCCCTTCTTCCGGCTCAGGCACATCCGAAACACTTCGTCTTTCATCAAAATCTTCTTGTCCTACACGGTTCGCGCAGATATTGTACACACCGAAGACTTGTGAATAGAACCTGTTGATAACCTGCCAGGTTTCAATATTGGAAAACTCCGGTCCCATGGATCCCTTACAGGAGTTGATTATTGTGACAAAAACATCAGCTTTTTGGCAAACCCCAAGGTAGGGCAGGGACGGGTGCCAGACGTCATTGCAGATAAAGACAGCGATAGAAAAGTCATGGAGGCGAAAGACAGGGATGTGTTTTCCAGGAGAGAAGTATTTACGTTCTTCAAAGACACCATAGTTCGGAAGGTTCAGTTTTCGATAGGCGAAGAGTATTTGTCCATCAACTGCCACTAGAGCGGAGTTGTAGAAATTCATGGACGGGGATTCTTCAATAAAGCCCACAACGGCAGCCGTGCCTTTTGTGGCGGAGGCCAATCGTCTGATTTGCTCAGAATCGAGTCTGAGCGAGACCTCATGGTATTGCTGTCCCACAAAATATCCGGTCAGGCTCAATTCCGGGAAAACGATCAACTGGCCGCCTTTTTCTCTACCCTCGTGAATCTTCGTGACTACTTCGTCCAGGTTGGCCTCAAGGTCCAACAGGGCAGGGTTTGTCTGATAGACTATGACTTTCATTACTCACCTAGCCTCCTTTTCGCTCACAGGAACTTGTAGAGTTCTCTCGCCTGCAAGAGTTTGCGGATTTCGTAAATGATCTCTTTGACGAGATCGTGCTGGGTCTCGAAATCGGTCGCTGGCGAAGGTCTTTGGAGACGGCTTGACATCCGAGTGTGTCCTTTGTAAAAAAGATCTGAATTGAGATGTTCTATAGAGGAAATGTCTCTTAGCACGAGGAGACCTGCGGGGCAATAGATTTTTTGGGCTGGCGCTCCGGGAACTGGCTGAAGGTAAGCGTGTATGTTAGACGCCTATCAATTTGTCATTCAACATCCTGAAATGGTGACAGGCTGGATCGTTGATCACCTGTGCATAAGTCTTGTTGCCATTGGAATAGGAGCCGTCCTCGGCATAACGTTAGGGATCTTCATATCAGCAAAAGGTAGAGAACAGATGGCAGAGGTGGCGCTCTATCTTGCGGAAATCATGATGACAGTCCCCAGCCTCGCCCTTTTGGGGCTGCTAATGGTCCTTTTGAGCCGCATAGGATTGAGCGCCATCGGTTTCCTTCCTGCAGTCATTACTCTGATTGTTTACGGCCAGTTACCTATCATACGCAATACTTGCACTGCGATCCGCCAGGTTGATCCAGCGATGATCGAGGCCGGCAGGGGCATGGGGATGAGCGAAAGGCAACTTCTTTTCAAGATCAATCTCCCCCTTGCTTTCCCCGTGATTATGGCTGGGTTGAGAAACGCCATGGTGCTCATTATCGGTATTGCGGCAATTGCAGCTTTGATCGGTGCCGGTGGGCTTGGAGTGCCCATATTTCGGGGATTAAGAAACGCTCGAATGGATTTAATCATTACAGGAGGCGTGTCTGTTTCTGTGCTTGCTTTGCTAGTCGACGGGCTTATGGCCCTGTTGGAGCGCTGGGTTACGCCCAAGGGCTTGAGAGGCTAGTGCGAAAATGATCAGACTGGAGAAAGTGACCAAGATCTATCCTGATGGCACAGAAGCGGTAAGGGAGGTGAGCTTTGAGGTCGACCGGGGGGAGCTGTGCGTGCTGCTGGGTCCTTCAGGATGTGGCAAGACCACAACAATGAAAATGATCAACCGGCTGATTTTTCCTACCAGTGGAAGAATATATATTGACGGAATGGACAATACCAGCATAGATGAGAACGAACTTCGAAGAAACATAGGGTATGCCATTCAGGAGATAGGGCTTTTTCCTCACATGACTATAGGTGAGAACATAGCGACGGTCCCGGCGCTAAAAGGCTGGCCGAAAGCCAAGCGCAGGAAGCGGGCCAAGGAGCTTCTAGAGCTTTTGAGAATGACGCCTGATGGTTTTATAGATAAGTATCCGCGCGAGCTTTCTGGTGGCCAGCGCCAGCGGGTAGGTGTAGCCCGAGCATTTGGAGGGGATCCCCCTATCCTGTTAATGGATGAGCCTTTTGGAGCCATCGATCCGATAACCCGAGTGGACTTGCAGAATGAGTTCTTGAAGATACAGCAGGAGTTACAAAAGACCATCATATTTGTGACCCACGATATTTATGAGGCGATCAAGATGGGGGACAAGATAGCCTTGATGAAAGGAGGGCGGCTGGTGCAATACGCTCCACCTGCCGAGCTACTTTATGGGCCGAAAGATGAGTTTGTAGCGGATTTTGTTGGCGCCGATCGGGGACTTAAAGGTTTGCAACTGATCCGCACAAAGGAGGTCATGTGGAGGTCACCGCGTACGGCAAAACCCGACGAGGAAGTAAAAGCCGTTCGAGATCGGATGGAGCGAGAGGGAATCGACTGGCTGGCGGTTGTTGACGATGAGGGAAGGTTTACAGGATGGGTGGTCTCCTCAGATTTGGAAAGGGGCCAGAAGGTAAGAGAAATCATGAGTACTTCGGCAATCAGCGCCACCAGAAATGCTGTCTTGAGTGAAGCCCTTTCCTTAATGTTGACGAGCGGGCTCAGTGTACTGGCAATAGTCGATCAACATGACAGATTAGAGGGCGTCTTAACGTTTCAGGCAATCCGGGAGGCACTGAGGGAAGCTGCTCAGAAGGCCTCCGTTCACTTGGGGCGGACTGCGCCTCAGAGAGAACCATCTCAATGAGACATCAGGTGATTCTGGTTGTCCTTCTTACGCTTCTTGTCGGAGCGACTGTTTGGGTTACTAGTCTGGGCAAGATAGGTATCTACAGCACCTTCACGTACGATGATTTACTCTATTGCGCATGGGCTCATTTCAAGATGGTATTGATAGCAGTCGTCATAGCCACTGCGATCGGTGTGCCCCTGGGAATCCTGGTCACCCGAGCAGGTCTTGAGAAACTCGCGCTACCCGTGATTGGCGGAGCAAGCGTGGGTCAGACGGTACCGAGCCTGGCTGTCATTGCTATTATGGCTCCACTTCTGGGTTTTGGCCTTCAGTCAGCAATTGTGGCATTGGTCATCTATGGACTCCTTCCCATCCTACGGAATTCCTATGCGAGTATCAAGACGATCGATCCAGCGGTGATAGAAGCTGCCAGGGGAATGGGACTGACCAGAATGCAAATTGCCCGGAAGATAGAGTTGCCCTTGGCAAGACCCGTCATCATGGCTGGGATCAGAATCTCCACCGTTATCACGGTGGGCACTGCGGAACTCGCTGTTCTTGTCGGCGGGGCAGGTTTGGGCAAAATTACATTGACTGGCGTATTTGCCCGTGAAGCTTTGATCATCCTTCAGGGGGCAGCGCCGACTGCAGCCATGGCTATTACGCTGGGTTTTCTTTTGGAACGAGTGGAACGGTGGATGACCCCCGGGGGCGTTTTTCAAAGGTCTCGCTTTATCCACTATGCGGAAACTAAAAGGAGGTAAGAAGATGCACCGTCTACACATGAACATCGTCGCCCTGTTCTTGACGATCACACTCATCATCATGACAATGATAGACGTCCAGGCGGCTGAAAAGAGAATAACCGTCGGAAACAAAAACTTTACAGAGCAGTATATTGTCGGTCAACTAATCAAACAGATGTTGGAGGATCGCGGCTTCAAGGTTGATTTGAAATCGGATCTTACTTCCATGGCCCTCAGAGCCGGAATGGAATCCGGCGACATCGATATCTGTGCTGACTATACAGGGACAGCCTGGATGATTCACCTTAAGCGCAAGTACATGCCGGGCACTGGTAATAACCAACTTTATCAGCTTGTAAAAGAGGAAGACCAGAGCAATCATTTCATCTGGCTAGGTCCGATATGGAACAATAACACCTATGCTATGGCATCCTGGCCTGAATTCGCCAAAGAACACAAATTGACTACGCTATCCGATTTGGCAAGGCTTTATCGAACCAGGGAAGGAAAGATCGAAACCTTTGTGAATTTCGAATTCTCAGTTCGCCCAGACGGGCTGTCTGCTCTGGAGAAGTTCTACGATTTCAAAATGGCCAAGAGCACGCTCAAGACCGGAACGCCTGGAACTTCACTGATCGCTTTGAAACGACACAAGACGCATATCGCAATGGTCTTCGGTACAGATGCTTCCATCCCCAAACATGGCTGGCATGTGTACTCAGACGACAAGTCTTTCTTTCCGCCCTATGATTTGAGTCCTTATGTCCGTAAGGAGGCTCTCGATAAGTATCCCGAGATTACAGATATTCTCAATAAGCTGGTAGCTACGTTTCCCGGAGCAGGCAAACGTGCTACTTCAGAAATCGTGGCCAAGTGCCAAAAAGTCTGGCAGGAACTAAATGCCAGGGTTGATATCGAGAAGATGGAACCAACGGAAGTTGCCCGTGAGTACCTCCGTCAACACAGCTTGATCAAGAAATAGAAGAGCTCTAGAATGGAGCAAATATGATGCTTACACCACGGGTCATTCTATGTCAGGTCCTTTTTTCAGTCATGATCTATGTGGCCAGCAAATTCGGTAAGAAACCCCTGGTTGTTACAACGGTTGTTCTTCTTCTCCTCACATTGGTCCATCTGTTCTCCCCGGCATTACTGATTCTACAAGCAACCGTAATTCTTGCCACGGCTGTCGTTTGTTATCACAGAATCAGAGAACGAGAAGTAGATGAAATGGTCACTGCCTTTCGAAACATCCTTGATCGCCTGACTGGGAAGTAGGCATGGATGAGACAGGATTTCCAGCGTTCAAAAGAGCTCTGCACTACCCCTTGTGACCCAAAGGCATAATTAGGAGTGGTTCATGGGACCGAGGTATTTTCATGATCCGAATCACGTCTTCATCATTAAAGGCTCCCACTATCCCTGCCCCCAAATCCAGGGCCTCTGCCTGGAGAAAGATGTTCTGGCCGACGTGGCCTGCCTCAATCATGGCGTATCTCATACCCCGTTGGCCATACTTGACAGTGATCCGGTAGTAGTCTGCGGTGACGACAAAATTCAACGGCGCTTGGGCCATCCACGTCTGCGACAGTGATGCCTTAGCCACTGCATGTCTGAGATCTCCTTCCGACACCAAGAAAACGGCATGATCCGAGGGCTTATAATGATAGATCCCTGCTTTGAGCCCTTTTTTGACCCCTTCTATGCCATCCGTTCCCACAACGGCATATATGTCCATGGGATACAAGGCCCCTGCCGAAGGAGCGGCCCTCTTTAAACCCCTATCACCGGTAATTCCCTGAGCGGCCCACAGGAGTTGAGAGAATTGTTCAAGAGTCAGGGGTTTTGACGTGAAAGATCTAATGGTTCTGCGATTATTAATCGTTCTTTCCAGGGAAATCCTTCCTTCTATTCTCGGTTCTGGCAATTTCACGGAGACCTCCTTGTGGAGCTTACCGCCGAGCATCTTGGCTCTGGCGCTACTGAAGGGACAAATGGCCGTGAAAGACAATGTCATCAACCACCCTGCCAGTCGGCTTAGGACCTCTCTTCGTGCCAGTTGGACAGGCATATTCACCTGCTTAAAGGGATTTTAGGGCCTCGTCCGCATCCGGGACGTTGAACACATATATTGCCGCTTCTGCGTCCGGGGCTCCAGAGCCATAGACATATTTGATATTTATATCGGCAGCCCCGAGTCTTTTGGAGATATCAGCCAGCATACCCGGTCTGTTTTCCAGTCTCATGACAAGAACATCTGAGGTGTTTACCCAGTATCCGGCTTGGTTCAGGGCCTCCAAGGCCTTGTCAGTCTGATCTACCATTACCCGTATGAGCGAGTATTGTGTTGCCTCCTTTATCACTGAGCCATAACTTGCTGCAGAGGCAGTTCTCTTGATAGCTTTTCCACGGGCTTCAAACATCTCCTGTATGTAGTCAGCAGCATTTTGGATAAACATGGCCAGGATGTTGACATCTGACTCTGCCATCAATTCCGCAAATCGACCAAGTTCGCCCGGGACGTTTCTCAAGAACACTGAAAGCTGGATCTCTTTTCGCATTTGTGTTTCTTATCCTTTCAGGAATTTAGAGCGTTAGTTCGTGTTCTTTATTGCAGAAGAAATTCATATCTCACCGCTGAGATGCAAAGAACGCAGACTATGGAGCGCTCACTTTCATGAGTTCCAATTTCCCAACGCTCTTAAGAATCTTTCTGGCCAGTTCATGCATGTGTTCAGTCACATCCGAGACAAAGAACTGATGCCCCCCTCCTTTTTTCAGGGTGCTTGCAATGTGCGTATTGTCGAGGAGAAAGTCTTTGACCGAACGAGATAACTCCTCTGAAGAGTCAATAATCTTCACACGCTTGCCGATTTTTGCCTGTATGATTTCTTTTAGAAGGGGATAGTGGGTACAGCCCAGGATCAGCACGTCAATCTGCTTGACCTTAAGAGGGTGCAAGTATTTCTTGACGATTCGCCTGGTCTCTCCCTTTTTCAGCCACCCTTCCTCCACCAGGGGCACAAGCAGGGGGCATGCAGCGGCATAAACCTCCATGTCCGGGCGCAAGGCCCTGATCTTATCCTGATACACGCCGCTATTAACCGTTGCCCTGGTTCCAATGACTCCGACCCGCCGTCCTTTTTGGTGGGAGACCGCCTTGTGGACCGCAGGGGATATGACCTCAAAAATAGGAACGTCGAAGCGTTCCCTCAAGGCATCCGTGGCCACGCTGGATGCGGTGTTACAACCCACCACGAGGATACGGGCACCCCTGTCGAGGAGCATTTCTGCATCCTCGATAGCGTATTGAATGACGGTATGAGGGCTTTTCGTGCCGTAGGGCGTACGGGCAGTGTCACCGAAATACAAAATATCATACTCCGGAAGGCACTGCATCAAAGCCCTCACTACTGTAAGACCACCAATGCCGGAATCAAATACACCGATCAAGCGAGCGTCTCCTTTACTGAAGCTGAAAGCTGAAAGCAATTAGGAAATATTCCATCATACTTTGAGCCTTGAGCCTTCACAGTCCGTCAGTACTTGCCTCACACAGTTGATAAGATCTTCCAGGGTGACATCTGCGCGAATACCTGGACACATCGACCCCATAGCATCCCAGTTTGTGGGATCTACCAAGATGCTTTGAATGAAGGGCCAGAGCTTACACATGCGAGGTTTGACTTCGTGAATCGTGCAGACTTCCTTCCAGAAGACACAGTAGCCTGACTCGGAGACTCTGATCAAAGGCCGCCCCCCAGACCACTGGCAATAATCTTTGAGAAAGGACCCTGGGTCTATATGCAGATATTGGGAAATGGCCTTGGTTTCTTCTTCATTTACAAAGGTGCCACCATAGCCCTTGCAACATTCGCCACACATTTGACACTCAAAGAAGTCCGAAGGCTTAGCCAACTTGAAGATCCTGCCTCCTTTCGATGGCCCGCTTTATGGTGACGTCGTCCAGATACTTCAAGTCACTTCCCATGGGGACACCTGAGGCTATTCGTGTGACGCGCACTGGGTATGCCTTGAGGAGTTCATTCAAGTATGACGCAGTGGACTCACCTTCCACGTTTGTATTGGTGGCAAGGATGAGTTCTTGTATTTCGCCTTGCGCAACCCGCGCAGCAAGTTCCTTGATTTTGAGGTCATTTGGTCCGATGCCGTTCATCGGAGACAGGACGCCATGGAGCACATGGTAGAGGCCCTCAAAGGCCCCTGTCTTTTCAACTGCCACTAAGTCGCTGGGCTGTTCAACGATGCACAGAATCGAATGATCCCGATTCGGATTTACGCAAAGCGAGCAAGGATCCGTATCTGCAAGGCCAAAGCACTTGGAGCAAAGCCTTACCTTGTCCTTGACTTCAAGGATGCTTTGTGACAGCCCTTTGGCCTCCTCATGGCGTGATCGCAGGATATGGAGAGCAAGACGGGTGGCAGTCTTTTCGCCAATACCAGGAAGTCTTGAGAGATGTTTGATCAGCCGGACAAGGGATGGTGGATAGAACTCCATGTGTTACCAGACCTTACGTAAGACCAGGAACCTTAAAGCCGCCGGTCAACTTCGTCATTTCTTCAGATACCATGTCTTGGGCCTTTTTCAAGGCATCATTGACCCCGGCTACAATCAGATCCTCAAGCATTTGCACATCATCGGAATCCACAACCTCAGGGTCGATCTTGATGGATACCAATTGCTGTTTGCCATTGGCAGTAACTCTTACCATGCCGCCACCGACTGATGTCTCAACTGTTTTGTCAGCCATCTCCTCCTGGAGTTTGAAGATTTGGGACTGGAGTTTTTGTGCTTGCTTTAACATATCGCCCATACCTTTTGCCATTTTTTCCCTCCGTTACAAAATTTTTACATCCACGACCCTGCCCTGAAAGACCTCAAGGGCATCTGTCACAACAGGATGACTCAGAGCTTCCCTCTTTAGGCGTTTTGTTCTGTCAGTTTCCTTGTCTTTGAGCTGGTTGTTTCGGGGTATCCTGTCTCTCGCCTCCTCAATCTTGATCATCATGTTCCGATTAAAGAACTGGCTGCAGACTTCCTGGATAGTGGCGATGCTCTTTTCGTCGCGGAGTCGTGCCAGATAAAAGGAGTTTCCTCGCACTGTGATTTCCAGGAAATCTTCACCAACCCTGGTCAACATAGCCTTTTCAAAGCTGGGAACCAGGGACTGACAGCGTTCATTGAAGATGGAAAGGAGTTGTTGCCAGGTCTGTTCAAGGTTTTCAGAATATCGTGGCGTTACATCTCCGTGTTCTATCTTACCCGAGATCCCGACACTCTCCTGCTTGGGTGTTTGAACAGACTCCTTTTGCTCAAACGGAGCGTAGCTTTCTCCCAGCCCTTTGGCGACTCGGTCGAGCTTATCTATTATTTGATCAAGGGAAACGACATTCTTGAATTGGGCAAGCTTGATGAAAAGCGCCTCCAAGGCCAGTTTCGGCTGGGCTGAAAGCCTGATGCCGACCCCTGCTTCGAACAACATGGCAAAGATCTGGTTAACCGACTCCAAAGAGACATCTTTCACCTGTTGTTTCATGAGTGACATTTCATGCGCAGGGGCATCGACCAGAGGATGCCGGCCATCGCCCATCTTGACTACGAGTAGGTGCCTGAAGTGCTCCAGTATCTGCATGTAGACACGCTTCAGGTCATGGCCATAATTGTAAAGCTCGTCAAGCAAATTAAGGGCCACTGGCACATCGCCGGCGAGCAAGGCGGCCGAGAGATCAAAAAGCGCCTTTCGGTCTATGGCGCCCAGACTGTCCAATACCTCGATGTCGGTAACCTCGCTGCCCGAATAGGCCATGACCTGATCAAGAAGGCTTAAGGCGTCACGCATGCTTCCGCCGGCCTCACGGGTTAGGAGACGAAGGCCATCCTTGCTGATTTTAAATGACAAGTCTCTACAGAGACGCTCCAGGTATTTTACGATTACGTCAAGAGACACGCGCCTGAAGTTATGCCTCTGGCATCGCGAGAGGATAGTGATGGGGATTTTGTGGGCTTCGGTGGTTGCAAAGAAAAAAAGGACATGGGAGGGCGGCTCCTCCAGAGTCTTAAGAAGGGCGTTAAATGCCGGGGCCGTGAGCATGTGGACTTCATCGATAATGTAGATCTTGAATCGACCACGACCGGGCATGTATTTAATGTTGTCTCGGATCTCGCGAATCTCATCGATTCCCCGATTAGAGGCGCCGTCGATCTCAAACACGTCAAGGGCCACGCCATCGGTGATTTCCTTGCAGGACTGACAGACGTTGCATGGAGATGGTGTGGAGCCGCGGTCACAGTTCATGGCCTTAGCCATAATCCGTGCAACAGAGGTCTTGCCCACACCCCTGGGGCCGGCAAACAAAAGGGCATGGGCTACCCTGTCAGATCTGATAGCGTTTTCGAGTGTTTGCGTAACGTGATCTTGGCCGACAACCTCTTCAAAGGTCTGTGGCCGATATCTTCGTGCGAGTACAAGATAAGACATGTTTCAGTTTAAGTTTTTCAAAGAGATTTTGTAAGCGTTCGCAGGTTCAACGGTTCAGGGT
>DAOUWN010000141.1 GCA_030667105.1 Deltaproteobacteria bacterium | reverse complement strand
CAAGGGCGCTGTCATCACTGAGCAGACTCAAGGCCTTACGAGCGATCTTTTCGGCTGATACCTGATGTTGAATAAGTTCGGGAACTATCGATTTTCCAGCCACCAAATTGGCCAAACCAATATGTTTGACGTGTATCAGGCGCTTTCCAAGCCAATAACTCAGCCCCGAGACTTTGTACACAATGATCATGGGCGTACCTGCTATAGCCGCCTCCAACGTTACGGTCCCAGAAGCTGTTATGAGCAATGTGGCCTCTTCCAATACGTCTCGAAGCCTATCAGGCAGCACTAGAATCCTGGCAGCCCCATTCCTGGCTATGGTTTCCACCAAGGACCTATCTACCGAAGATGCCACAGGTATGGCAAACTGGATATCTGGAATTTGTTCCGACACAACATCTGCCACCTGTACCATAGTGGGAAGGAGGCGCATAACCTCTTCGTTTCGGCTACCTGGCAACAGCCCTATTAGCCGGCCGCTGCCCCCAAGATTCTGCTTTTTCTCCCCGGCCATCCTTGGTGACGTTCTGTCCAGCAAAGGATGCCCAACAAAAGTCACAGGGACGTGCCATCTCTTGTAAAAATCCACCTCAAAAGGGAAGATCACCACCATGTGATCGACTACCTTCTTGATCTTTTTCACACTGCCTGTGCGCCATGCCCATATCTGGGGACTGATGTAGTACAGAACAGGAACGCCCATCTTTCTGGCCATCGTGGCAACACGCAGGTTAAAATCCGGAAAATCGATTACAATGAGAAGATCAGGGCGAATTCCTCTCAGGTCTTCCTTGGCAACCCTGAGGGCGCTCAGAAGGATCTTGAGCTTCAGCAAAGCCTCAGAGATCCCGACGACGGCTATTTGAGAATTGTCAACCCTTATGCGAACCCCTGCTTGCCGAAGGGCGCTGCCACCTATGCCGAAGAACTCAAGCCGGGGGTTGAGTCTCTGCATTTCCTTCACTAGACCTGCACCGTGCATGTCACCGGAGGCTTCCCCGGCGACAATCATGATTTTTCGTTTTCCGTCCATGTGAAATAACACTCGAGAGTTGGAGTTTCGAAGATTGTTGTGAGGCTCGGTTTGGGTCAAAGGCTTTTATGAAACGACGCAACCAATGGACGAGGCACGAACAGCAGCTGGTTTCATCAGGGCTCTGCCAAGATCTTCCTGCTGCTTTCCTCAATCTGCTCAATGACGCCCAAGGCAACACACAGAGCATTCCGCCCATCACGCGCTGAAACCAGTGGAGCCTGTCGACTCTTCACTGACTCGACAAATGCCCCCAGCTCAGACTGTAAAGAATCGGCTTTTTCAAAGGATGATCGTTCCATGGACATCCCGGGAATCGGCAGGCTTGACCCCTGACCATCCTTGCGGATAATCGTAATACTTTGGTCCGCATAATCCACGGAGGCGTAAGTGTCCTTCTGAAAGATCCGTATTTTTCGCATGTTTTTCATCGAAATACGGCTGGCAGTCACGTTGGCAACACAACCGTTTTCAAAAACCAGGCGAGCGTTTGCAATGTCCACGCGCGAAGACACGACCGGAACGCCCGCCGCTTGAATGCTCTTGAGTTCGGACTTGACAAGACTCAGTATTATATCGATGTCATGGATCATCAAATCCAAAACAACGTCCACTTCGGTTCCCCGTTCATTAAAAATACTCAAACGGTGTGACTCTATGAACAAGGGCATGCTTACGACGTTCCTCAAGGCTACGACTGCGGGATTAAATCGCTCAAGGTGCCCGACCTGGATGATCGAACCACGCGAATCTGCCATTTCTATCAGAGCATCCGCTTCTTCAAGGGTTTCTGCTATGGGCTTTTCAACCAAAATATCCACATTGTTTTCCAGGAAATCACGGCTAATGGCAAAATGAAGCGGCGTAGGCACAACCACGCTCACTGCATCGACCTTGCCCATGAGATCCCGGTAATCAGCAAACGACTCGGTTTCAAGCCCTTTTGCAACGCTTTGGGCCCTTTCGGAAACGATGTCAGCCACCCCCACTAGCTTGACGTCCTTCATGCGGGCATACTTCTGGGCATGAAACTTGCCCAGATATCCGACTCCTATTACGCCTATACGTATTGGTTCCATGACTTACTCAGATTATCCTTTTCTATATCCTATAGAGCTATAATGGCAATTCCGCGCTGGTCAGCAAGCGCCACCATCTCTTCCGCATCAAAAACCACGGTCTTGGCTGCCTCAACAGCCAAGACAGAAGCGCCGACATCACTCATGATCTGAACAGTCTTGACACCCACGGCAGGCATATCAAATCGCATATCCTGATTGGGCTTGCTGGCCTTCACAACGACCGTTTTTTCCTGTCCCAACTGTCCTCCCCGTCGTATAGTGGCATCCGTACCGTCAATCGCTTCAACCGCCATCACCGACCCGTCGCGAACCACTACAGTCTGGCCGATATCTAACTTGCCAATCTCCTTGACTATGCTCCATCCGAAACGCACATCTGCCATTTCAGACCTGGAGGGTTTTCTCTGTGTCCAGCATCCGGTCCGCGCCAAGAGTTCCGGGAGCAAAAAAGTGGCTGCGCGGATAGTAATCCCTTCTTTTTCCAACTCTCCGGCAAAGGCTCGCAGGATGCCGTCATCCTGTGTGTGATTCACGGTGGCCAGAACTTTCAGGGCTCTTAGGTCTGGCCTGACATCTGAAAACATCCTGGTCTTTGTTATTGCCCCCGCCATTGCCGCATCCTTTACGCCATGACCGCTAAAGAAGGCAATAAGGGATTTCAGTTGCCCTAACTTGATCCACTTTATCGCCTCAACAAAAGTCTCCAATCGAGGATCTGTTTCTCCAGCATGGGCAACGGCGTATACCTGCAACCCCTTTTCCCCGGCTGCCTTTGAAAAAATAATGGGGAACTGTCCGCTCCCCGCAATGAGTCCCACACGTTTCATAGTAGTCACTGGTGACCAACCTTACCTCGTTATCCCCCGTTGAGAAGACTTGATGAATTCTATTAATGCAACAACCTCCGGGATTTGATCGACCTCTGCAACGACCCTCTCCATTGCTTCGTTCAGGGTCAACCCCAGGCGGAACAGAATGCGGTAGGCCCTTTTCAGGGCCCGAATCTTCTCCGCTTCAAAATGATGCCGCTTCAGCCCTACGATATTCATTCCGTGAAGTTTCGCTCGTGGCGAGCCTGAGGCAAGCACATAGGGCGGGATGTCTTTTGTGACACCGCTGACAGCCCCAACAAAGGCATAATCTCCAATCCGCACAAACTGGTGGACTGCGACAAAAGCGCCCAGGGTTGCAAAGTCCCCCACCTGAATGTGGCCACCCAGGCTTGCGGCATTGGCAAAAATCACCTTGCGGCCCGTGGAACAATCATGGGCAATGTGGGTATAGGCCATCAAGAAATTCTCTTCCCCAATTTCAGTGATCCCGCCGCCGAACTCGGTTCCCCTGTGAACTGTCACGAATTCTCGAATAATCGTTCCACGACCGATTTTTACGAATGTCTTTTCCCCTTTGTATCTTACGGCCTGAGGCACGGCGCCAATTGCTGCGTGTTGGAATATCTTACAATTCTGCCCAATGGTCGTGTACCGGTCAATCGTCACATGAGAGCCGATTGTGGCGCCCGCATGTATCTGAACATCACCGGCGATAACAGAATAGGGCCCGATTTCAACATCGGCATCTATCTCGGCGCTCGGATCAACCACGGCCGTGGCATGTATCATGAGTTTTCTCCTATCATGGCCATCACTTCTGCCTCCGCCACGAGTCTTCCGTCCACAGTAGTCTTGCCGGACATTCTGGAAACATTGCCGCGTCTTTTGGCCCAGAGCACCTCAATGACGAGCTGGTCACCGGGAACGACCGGTTTTCTGAAACGCGCCCTGTCAATGCCCATAAAATAGATGCCACCTTTCCTCTTATCCTCCGGAAGCGAAGCGTACACAAGGACACCGCCTGCCTGCGCCATGGCCTCAACAATGAGCACGCCTGGCATAACAGGGGTCCCCGGAAAGTGGCCCTGGAAAAACGGTTCATTCATGGTCACGTTCTTGAGTACAACGATACGTTTGTCTGGCTCTATCTCTATGACCCGATCAACCAGAATAAACGGGTATCTGTGGGGCAAGAACTCCATGATTCCTTCAATGTCATATGCCGTTTCCATATGTCATTCCTTTAGGCGCTTCCTATAACTTCTCCAGTTCCTCAATTCGCCTTTCCAGCTCTCTTATCTTCTTTTTCATATCCGGTAGCTTTGTAATGATATTCGATGTCTTCAACCACAACCTATGAGGCATGCTCGGACTGCCGGAAACAATCTCACCGTCTGGTATCGATTTGCCGACCCCTGATTGCCCACCCACAGTCACACGGTTTCCAATGGTGAGATGTTGCGCCACCCCGGCCTGCCCAGCAAGGATAGCGTGGTCTCCAATCGTCACACTGCCTGAAATGCCAACTTGGGCAACAAGCACCGTATCCTCCCCCACAACAACATTGTGTGCAATATGGACGAGATTATCAGTCTTTACGCCCCGTTTGATCCAGGTCCGCCCAAAGGTGGCCCGGTCGATGGTATTGCAGGCCCCAATCTCAACATCATCATCAATACGCACGATACCCGTTTGAGGAATCTTATAGTACTTGTCGCCATCAGAGGCAAAGCCAAAACCATCGCTCCCGATTACAGTACCCGCATGGATGACCACCCTGTTGCCGATTTGACAGCCTTCCAGAATGGACACATTGGGATTGACAACCACATCATTTCCCATCTCCACGCCGCTGCCAATTACGACTCCAGGATACAAAGTGACGCGATCACCCAGGGTCACATCGTCTCCAATGAACACACCCGGATATGCTGAGATTTCCTTGCCGCACCTGAAGTTCTTGCCCACACTGGCCTGATGGCTGATTCCAATGCCGGATTGAGAAAGCGGGTGGAACAAGCTCGAAACCTTTGCCAGGGCCAAATAGGGGTTTTCAACCCGCACAAGGATCTTATTAGCCTCGCGGATTTCCAACGGGACAATTACTGCGCTGGCCCTGGTTTCATCAATCCGTTTCTTGTAATCCGCGGATGCTGCAAAACTAATATCATCCGGGCCGGCTTCGTCAAACCCGGCAACACCGCGAATGATGCAATCACCGGCGCCCACCAGTTCCCCCTCGACCAGATCAGCAATCTTCCGGACAGGCAGTTCCATTCTTCGTTACTCGTTATTTGTGGAAGTTCTCAAATGCTACCCTATTCCTTCTTCGATTCTGAAGTTGGCTTCTCCTCTTTCTGACGTTTCGCATCCATAGAATTATACTCCTCTATAACCTTATCCGTAATGTCAATGGCATTGGGCGCATAGACCACACCTCCCAGCCGGTGTTCAAGAATCAGCAGGTAACCTCCTTGCTTTCCTATGTCTTCAACAATCTGAAAAACGTCTTTTTTGATCCGATTGGAAAGCTTAAGGTTCAGTTCTTTCAATATGTCCAAATACCGTTTTTGGAGGGATCTTAAATCGTTCATTTTGATCCGCAGGCTCCGCTCTTTCTCCTCACGGGCCTCTTGGCTCATGACCAAAGCCTTCTGCTCCAAAGTCTTCTTTAGCTCTTCGACCTCAGCCTCCTTTTCTTTCAGGACCTGCTCCATCTTCATTCCTTGACTCTTAATCTCAACTGCTGATCGTTTGCCTGCATTGGATGTATCAATGACTCTCTGGAAATCGATAATCCCTATCTTCGCCACTTCTGCCCCGAAAGCGGTTCCGCAAAAGGCAAACAAAAAAAGGATTAAGACTGACACTGCCCTACGCGTCTTCATGAATAACCTCCTTGTTGGTAATTAGTCACTGGTCATTGGTATCGGGTAGAGATGCCGGATGCACGATGCCGCCAGGTTGATCCTTGATGTTGGTTCGTGGATATTCGATGCTGGGCGCAAAAAAGAACTGTAAGCCGGCCTTCCGTACCTAACTTTAGGCATTTTAGCTCATTTTAGTCACTTTAGGCATTTGTTATTGGCATCAGGAATCGGGCATCTGGTCATTGACCAATGACCAGTGACTAATGACCTAGAACGCCATACCCATGGTGAACTCCCAGCCACCTTCGCCTCTGCGCTCAGAATCCAGGATGTAACCATACTCCAAACGGATCGGGCCTATGGGTGAATACCATCGAAAACCATAACCAATACTTTTT
>DAOUWN010000202.1 GCA_030667105.1 Deltaproteobacteria bacterium | reverse complement strand
TGTACATCCATAGCACCGGGAGTGATTTCCTCTATTAGCCTCAAAACCGCTACAACCAGTTGATATTATCGTTTATTCAATATCTCAGGCGTGTTGTTTATGCAACATTAGGGTGAATTGTCCGGGATCGAGATTTAGACCTTCGTCGAAAGCTGTGCTTGGGACGTTTCCCCTCAATCTTGTTGGTGAAACGCTTTATGATCTCAAAATATACATTGCCGGCACGCTCCATGACGCTGTTGTGATCAGCGCCCGGGACCATATGGAATTCCTTGCTGCGCGCGGCACAATGAACCTGTAAGAGTTCCGCACTCATCACCGGAATAAGCTGGTCGTGCTGGCCATGGATAGTAAGAGTGGGCTTGGCAAACTGGGCGATCTTGTCCGTGTTCTTAAAGCCATCCGCCTCCGTGATCCCAAGGGCCTGGGTGTCAACGCCCAGGCAATTCAGAAGTGGCACTGTGAGGGCAAAGCCGCTTTCAATAATAAGGCCGGATATCTCTCCTTCGTCGGAGGCCGCCAACTCTAAAGCGCAGGCACTTCCAAGGGATCGGCCCATGACCACAAGTGGACCTGTTCTGTTTTCATCTTTGAGCCAACCCCTAACCTCCTTGAAGATGAGGTGGGTGTCACGCATCATCGAGGTTACCGTAGGCGTCCCGTCACTCCGTCCATAGCCTCGATAATCCACAGCCAGGAAGCTCAGACCGTGTTCGTTAAACACTGGCCCAACGCTGTCGTAATCGCCGACGATCTCCCCGTTTCCATGGAAAAATAAGATGTTTAGCTCCTCGACCCCGGCCATGTGAAACCTGGCGCCGATCCGAACACCTTCTTCCACAGGGATGTCATAATCAATGGCCTTCGTCGGGGGGCCCGAGCCCGTTTCTTTGCGAGGATGGAATAAGGCTTGCAGCACTTCCGGCTGATCCAGCTTTGCGTAACCAAAAGAATCTGTTGTCATGATACTCCTCTCAAAACTCCATGTTTTTTCCAAACAAAGGCCGTTATCAAGAGAAACAAAGACCCTTGAAACCGCTGCTCAAATCTTATATAAAAAGACCATGGATGCACAAGTCGAAACTGCGGATACTCAAAAATCCGTTGGGCATGACGTTCCTTATGCGACCGCAAATGGGCTGGAAGCGCTCTCTGAGGCCGAATTAAGAAAACAGGTCGAAAAGCTCAATCAGATTGGCATTGCCCTTTCCAGTGTAATAAATCTGGAAAGGCTTCTGGGGTTAATCGTCCATGAAGCCAGAACATTTACAGGCGCAGATGCCGGTAGTCTGTATATCCTGGACCGTGGCATGCTTTACTTCCATGTGGCGCAAAACGACACCCTGAGGGGCCGATCACATTCTATGCCGGATTTCAAACCTTACCCTCTCCCCCTTTCAGAAGAAAGCATCGCGGGCTATGTGGGATGCACGGCGCAAATCCTCAACATAGAAGACGTCTACAATCTGTCCAAGACAGTGCCGTACCATTTCAATCCTGATTTTGATCTTCGGAATGACTACGTTACAAGGTCCATGCTCGTTGTGCCCATGAAAGACCAGGGAGAAGAAATTCTGGGCGTCCTCCAATTGATAAACGCCATGGACAAGGCAGGCGCCGTTGTCCCCTTCCGGAAATCAGTCGAACACCTTGTCATGTCTCTGGCATCACAGGCAGCAGTAGCTATCCGAAACGCAAAATTGATTTCGGATATCAAGGCCGTGTTTGAGTCCTTGATACGGTATTCTATTTCTGCCATCGATGCTCGAAGCCCTCACACCGCAGGTCATTCCAAACGAGTGGCAAATCACTGCGAAGCCATTGCTCGTGCCATCAACGATGAGACTTCGGGCCCCTTTCGAGAAGTCTCCTTCACCACAGAACAAATCGAAGAACTCATCTATGCAGCCTGGCTTCATGATATAGGCAAGATCGGCGTTCCCGAGCGTATCCTGGACAAAGGACACAAGCTCTCTGATGAGACCATGGCCACGATTGCAACCCGGTTTGAGCTAATCAAGGCCCTGAGTGCAGTCCCTATTGGAAATCACAGCTCCGTTGAGAACAGAAATAAACCATCGGGTGAGACCATGGAGAAACAGGTGGAAATAGCAAGGAAGGAGATAGAAAAGGATTTTGTGTTTGTCAAGAAGGCGAACCGATCACAATCTCTATCAGTGGAAGACGTAACGACCCTTCGTGCCATAGCTTCCAAGGCGTACAAAGATCTTGAAGGAAATGTAAGGCCTTTCCTTACCGACCAGGAAATCGAATCTCTTTCGGTAAGAAAAGGGAGTCTGACGAAAAAGGAATACATGAAAATCCAAACTCATGTCGAACACACATACAATATAGTAAAAAATGTTCCTTTTACAAAATCTTTAAGAAACGTTCCCTTGTTTGCAGCCTCGCACCATGAATTTCTCGACGGGACAGGCTATCCCAGAGGACTCAAGTCTGATGAACTCCCGCTGCAGTCTCGTATCCTGGCCGTTGCAGACATCTTTGATGCCTTGACCGCCCTCGATCGGCCCTATCGCAGCGCCATGCCTGTTTCAAAGGCTTGCCAAATACTCAAGGCCCATGCAGAGGCCGGACGTCTGGATCAGGATGTTGTGAACCTGTTTATTGATAAGGAGCTTTATGAATGAAATCGCCGCGCGATTTCATGAAACGCAGCTTTGCTGCTTTGGAATTCGACATTTTTCATAATCATGATCTGTTTTCAGAGAATCGCTGAAAGGCGTATAGAAAAAGCCATAAGGGACGGGGTGTTTGATGACCTCCCGGGAGCTGGAAAGCCCCTGGAACTTGAAGATGATTCCCACGTGCCGGAAGATCTTCGAATCGCCTACAAAATCTTGAAGAACGCCAACTTTGTTCCGCCCGAGGTATCCCTGAGAAAGGAAATCGCAAAAGCCGAAGATCTGCTCGCCGGCATGGAAGACACAAAAGCCAAATATCGCCAACTCAAGAAGCTGAATTTCCTTATCATGAAGCTCAACATGATACGTCAAACGCCTGCCAGCCTTGAAAAAAACCAGCTTTATGAACAAAAACTGGTGGAGCGCTTCGGCGGCTAGAATAGACATGTACGATAAAAAAGCGATTTTGCAGGATCTTTACGACAGGTTATACAAGGCGTTCGGGCCTCGCCACTGGTGGCCGGGGGATTCTCCCTTTGAGGTCGTTGTCGGCGCCATTCTCACTCAAAATACGGCCTGGAGAAATGTCAAAAAGGCCATAGGAAACCTGAAAGCAGGAAACCTCCTGGCCCCTGACGTTCTCTACGATCTGCCGGTTCAGGATTTGGCGATTGTGATCAGGCCCGCAGGCTATTACAATATTAAGGCCCGACGGTTGAAACACTTTATCGAGTTTCTTTTCCGGGAAAGTGGGGGCGACCTGGATCGTCTCCTGGACCGAGATCTGGAAGCCTTGCGAAACGAGTTGCTAGCCGTCAATGGGATCGGGCCGGAAACGGCTGACAGCATTCTGCTTTATGCCGGAGCCAAACCAACTTTTGTCGTAGACACATACACAAAACGAATCCTCTTCAGGCACGGCCTTATGCCCGAGGAGGCATCTTACGATGAGGTTCGCGATTATTTTCTGGACTCCCTCGTGCCTGACGTTGCCATGTTTAATGAATACCATGCACTCCTGGTCCATCTTGGGCACACCTTCTGCCTGAAAAGGAATCCAAAGTGCGAGGAATGTCCTGCCATGGGATGGAACGATGAATAAAATACACGATGCCTTGGGACCACAGGATAGCATTTTCAGGGGTGTCCTGTTGGCCTATTTTGTCCTTTTTTTGCACATCATCCTGATTTTTGGCCTGGGTCTCCTCGTGTTCCTGTTTGGGGGCGTTGTCACATATCTGCCATGGATCCTGGCCATTGGCGGTGTGCTTATCGCCGGGTCTGGATACTTGTCGTGGAAGTACATGAAAAAACGCGGCAAAAAGTTAAGGGACATACTCAATGACCCTGTCTTTGAGGGGCGCACTATAGAAATAAACCTTCTGGGCGGACTCGCAAGCGTTAAGCTCGGCCATAGCCAGGAACCGCTCACCATCGCTCATGGAAACTCGAAAACGGTGAAGCAGCTCAAGGATCCAGGTGTCGATCGTTCGGAGCAGCTCGCCAATTTGGCCCGCCTTCTCAAGCAAGACCTGATTACTTTCGACGAATTTCTAAAGGGCAAGAAGGAACTCATGGATCAATGAGAACTTTGGGGCCCCGCCCCAATCGGAACGGTGGAAAACTGGAATAGCGGGTATGAATCTTGAACGCAAAAAAAATAGAAATTCCGAGTCATCAAGGCTAAGAGTCGCTTTGCTTTCGGGTGGCATCTCCTCTGAGCGTGAAGTCTCGGTCCAAAGCGGCAACCAGGTGTACGAAGCCCTTGACAAGGCGAGATACCACATCACACGCTATGACCCGGCGACCGACCTCGGAAAACTTGTAGCCGATGCGTCCGGCATCGATGTGGCATTCATTGTCCTGCACGGGCCTTACGGCGAAGACGGCACTGTTCAGGGGCTTCTCGAACTCCTTCATATCCCCTATCAGGGTTCTGGCGTGCTGGGAAGCGCCCTGGCAATGGACAAATGGGTATCCAAACGGCTGTACAACGAGGCAGGCCTCCCGGTGCCGCCCTTTGAAGTGCTGATGCGAGGAGAGACTTACGATGCGAAATGCCTTGCCGGAAAACCTGGATACCCGTTGATTGTCAAGCCGAGGTACGGTGGATCCAGTATCGGCATGAATGTCGTGCTGACCCCTGAAGAATTGGCAGGGGCACT
>DAOUWN010000244.1 GCA_030667105.1 Deltaproteobacteria bacterium | reverse complement strand
TTGACGGACTCGTAAAAAGTCGTCACTCCGGTGAAAACCGGAGTCCAGAGCCCTTGTAACTAGCTGAATAAACTGGATTCCGGCTTTCGCCGGAATGACAGAAAGAGGTGTTTTTCGACTTTTTACGAGTTCATCAACTTTAGGCACTTTAAACTTTAGGCATTTCTCTCCTGTTTCTAGCTCATCCAGGACAGGGTCGTTCGAAATATGCCCAATCAGCAAAAAACTACAAGGATCATCATCATCGGCGGAGGCATCACGGGCCTGAGCGCTGCTTACCGGCTATCGGAGTTGAGTGGAAAGGGAAAGCACCCGCTGGACATCACGTTAATGGAGGCTCGTGATCGCTTGGGCGGTGTCATTCATACGATCAAACGGGATGGTTTTTTGATCGATGCCGGCCCTGACAACTTTATCACCGCCAAACCATGGGCCCTGTCCCTGGCTCGCCGTCTTGGCTTGGAATCCGAACTGATAAACACCAATGAAGCCCACCGCAGCGCCATGGTAGTGCGCCGGGGCAAGCTTATGCCAATTCCCGAAGGGTTTCTTCTCATGGCGCCCACACGACTCATGCCGGTTATCACCACCCCGATCTTCTCATGGCCCGGAAAACTCAGGATGGGAGCAGAGATGTTCCTGCCCGCGAGAAAAGTCAATGAGGATGAATCACTGGCTTCCTTTGTCATCCGACGATTCGGACGCGAGGCCCTGGACCGTGTGGTCCAACCCTTGATTAGCGGCATCTACACCGCAAAGCCGGAAAGGCTCAGCCTGAGAGCAACTATGCCCCGCTTCCTCGATCTGGAAAGCAAATACGGCAGTGTGATCAAGGGAATGCGGGCCGAAGGGAAGAACCGCCAGACTACCGGCAGTGGCGCACGTTACGGCATGTTTGTGACCTTCAGGGACGGCCTGCAGACACTGATTAATGCTCTCAAGCATCACTTGAACCATGTTCGCTTTCGATTGAACGAACGTGTTGTTCGCGTCACGAACAAAGCCAGTACTGATGCTATCCAACGTTGGACTGTTGAACTGAAAGACGAGACATGCGTTGAAGCAGATGGCGTCATCATCGCCGGACCATCCAAACACGCAGCGCCACTGCTCGCAGGAGTGGATAAGGAACTGGCCGAACAGTTGTCAGCCGTGCAATATGCGTCCTCCGCAGTTATTCATCTTGCCTACAGACGAGAGCAAATAGCACACCCCCTGGACGCCTTCGGATGCGTTGTCCCCGTCGCGGAAAAGCGCAATATCATAGCAGCATCCTTTAGCAGCGTAAAATATGAAGGCCGGGCTCCGGAAGGGCACGTCTTGCTCCGCGCCTTTATGGGCGGGGCGCTGAAGCCGGAGATCCTGAAACACGATGACAAAGGGCTCATTGAAGCCGCCCGCCTCGATCTGGATAGTCTGCTGGGCATTGCCACGCCCCCCCGCTTTGCCATGGTGCACCGCTGGCCTGAATCTATGGCACAATACGAGGTTGGTCATCTTGATCGGGTGGCAACCATGCGACAGCGGATTAGCAGATATCAGGGCTTACAACTGGCAGGCAATGGTTTTGAAGGGGTCGGGGTTCCGGACTGCGTCCGAGCAGGCGAACAAGCGGCCGAAGAGCTAATGCGCGACATCCAGAATCTCCCTGATCTTGTGAGATAGCCGTTTCATGTTGAAAGGTTTTTGTATGAAACCATTACAACCTTGTTCCAATATGTGGGTCACTTGGCTGGTGACGCTGTATCCACTCGCAAGCAGAACCTTGACATCAGGATCGATCTCCTTTATTCGCTCATAGGTCTTGCCGCCGTCCATGTCCGGCATAATCATATCCAAAATCACCAAATCCATTTCACCTTTGTTCTTCTCATAGAGATCTACCGCTTCTCTTCCACCTCTGGCCAGCAATACCTTGTAGCCCATCTGTTTCAGCATCTCCTCGCCAACTTCAAGGATTATGCTCTCGTCATCTACCATGAGAATCGTCCCTGTCCCTGTCAGTATCTCGGCTGATCCATCCGTCTCTTTCGTGACTTCCCTCTCGGAAACAGGCAAATAGATATTAAACGTCGTGCCGTGGCCCTGCTCACTGTAAATGTTTATGACGCCTCCATGGTTTTGGACTATTCTATAAGCAAAGGCAAGACCTAGACCAGCGCCCATTCTCTTGGTTGTAAAGAATGGCTCGAATATCATCGCCTGCGTTGCTTGGTCCATGCCGATTCCCGTATCAGTGGTAGAGATCTTCACATAATGACCCCGTTTTACACCGAAAAACTCGGCATAGTCATCGTCAAATTCAACGTTTTCGGTTTCAATATTAAGTTCGCCGCCTTCGGGCATGGCCTGCCAGGCATTGTAATACATGTTCAACAGCACTTGTTCTATCTGGCCCTCGTCGGCTTCAGCCATCCAGACATCCTGCTGAAACCTCGTATGTATCTTTATCTCTTCTCTGGTTGACCCAAACAACTCGGAGCTCTTCTTTGCCAGCTCATTGAGATCAGTTGGTTTGACCTCGTAATCGCCTCCGCTGGTAAAACCCAGGAGTTGTTTGCTAATTTCATGTCCCCTCTTTATGTATTCTTCGACCCTCTTCATTTTCTCGTACACTGGACTGCCATGATCAAGGTCAGTCATAATCAAAGAGGCATTGCCCTGAATACCCATCAACAGATTATTGAATTCATGGGCTATGGCACCTGCAAGAGCGCCCACTGCTTCCATCTTCTGATCATGCTGAACTTGTCTTGCGAGACGTTTCTCTTCGGTGACATCCCTCAGTGTCAGGCTGTAACCTCTCAGTTTGCCTTCCTGGTTAAGGTTGAGCGAGGTAGAGCACATGAATGACCCGCCCATATTGGACTCGCTTATCTCTTTGGTGTGCGGCTTCAACGTCTTTCTGGTAAGAACCAACGGACAGTCCTCGATTGGGTGCTCTCGTCCGTGTATTACCTCATGACACTTCCTGCCCACCAGCTTTTCCTTCTTTGTATTCAGGGCTTCAGCCGCAGCCCTGTTCACGCGTGAAATGCGGCCTCCATCGTTTAAGACCATGACGATGTCGCTTACAGCATCGAACGTGTTTTCCCAATCCTCTTTGGCTCGATCCAGCGCCTCCAGGGCCTGACCTTGATCAGCGAGTTCCTGTTCCAACCCCTCAACCCGTTGTTCCAGTTCTTCGTAATTCAACATGTAGGCCATTGCAATGTCCCTCAGTCAAACTCCCTTTATCATGTCCCCAATTCTCTCCGAAAGCACTCCCTCAGAGTACCTTGCAAGCACTGGTACCACTGGTAAATGCAATGAGTTGCCCCTTTTCTTCGTTGCTATTAATGTGCCAACAATCAAAATGCCGGTCTGTTTCACCAAGGGCTCGCGCAAGAATAAATTCGCAGAGTTGGCGCTCAGATTTGGTTCAGATTTGGCCGATCCGATTGAGCAAAACCGCAGGAATAGCGAGCTATTTCGAGGAGTTTGTGAATGAGGCATCGGTCAAAGATGGGCTGAAGCTGAGATGCCAAAATGTGAAGTTATTTTTGCGCGAGCCCTAAGGTCGTATACTATAATCGGGATATACATCAGATCAAAGAAGGGAAAAAAGCCGTGGAGTCTCAGGATGGGCCGGCATTTTGACGGCGTGGTTTCCCGTCAATGTTTTGACACACCACGGCATACTATTTGACGGCGGGAGAAATCCAGAGGGCTCAAAGCTGAAGGCTCAGAGGGAAAAACAAAGAACCAAAACGTGACGGCTTCGTAAAAAGTCCGTCTGCGGCGTTGCGCTTCATCTTTCGTCATTGCGACGTACCGTAAGTACGTCTCATTCCTCAAGATTGCGCCTGACGGCTTAGGAAGAGGCGCGCGCCTTGCATCTGGAGCTTTTTACTGTGCCGTCTGTTTGCGGAC
>DAOUWN010000047.1 GCA_030667105.1 Deltaproteobacteria bacterium | reverse complement strand
GTCACAGACGGAAAACTGGACTTCGGGACCTGGGAACAGATTTTCTATGGCGAGTTTGATGGTCGAAGGAAAAAGAGGGCGCTGGTCAAGATTATCGGGGAGTAAAGAGTGTCTCAATAACAGGAGGTGATCACATGGAAATCTATCTCATGCAACACGGCCCTGCCCTGCCAAAGGACCGGGACCCAGAGGAAGGACTAAACCCTGAGGGGGAAGCAAGGATTCATGCCAGTGGCCAGGCCCTTAAAAAGATGGGCGTGGTCTTTGATGCGATTTTGTCAAGTCCCAAGAAGCGCTCCAAGCAGACAGCAGCCATTGTGGCACAAGAAGTGGGATTTCATTTGGAAAAAATCGTCGAAACACCAAAGGTTAAAGCCATGACACCGCCTGAAGAAACGATTCAGGCATTGTCCGAGCTTTCAGGAACGGAGCGTGTGCTCATTGCAGGACATCTCCCATCGGTGGCTGAGGTGGCATCCTTCTTGCTCACACAGGGCGCTAAGGCAGCAGTGCAGTTTGAGATGGGTGGGTGCTGCCGAATTGACGTTGACGAACTGCCCACACACTCGGGCCGCCTTCGGTGGTACTTGATCCCTGATCAGCTCAAACTGATCGCCACCTAGCGTGGAGGTTTGGCTATGTCCCTGAACGAAAGCCCTGATTGCAGGATAGAAAAGATCATTAGCGCTGATGACTCTGAGGTTCTTGCGCTGATTTCGGCAGACCTTGATGAGGAACAGATGCAGTATTTCTTGCGCAACCAGGACTGCCTCACGACTGACCTGCACAGCACAAAGGCCAGGCTGGGCATTAACCAGGAAAAACTGGGCCAATTTGAACTGAATGGGAAAAGGATCTCCTATGAAGCCAGGTTATGGTTCTACATACCTGAATATTCCGCGGGCCTTACCATTGATCAGTTGATGACACCTGGACTTGAGGTTGGCAAAATCTATTTGAGAAACCCTGAACTCAAGTATTCTGCAGAGGAACTCATTAACCTGATCTCAAACCGCACCATCATTGTGCCCAAGGGAACCAAAGTGCTGGAGGGGGGCATTCTGGCTGTGCCTGTGATGCCATTTGTCCATCTTCCCAATCCGAGGGTCTTGACACCCCATTATCTAAAAGCTGCCGTGCTGAAAAGGATCCCCCGTGAAGATCTCTATTTTGTCCAGCCTGAGCAGAAGGTGGACCAGGTCATCGTCCCTGCCGGAAGCGGGGTCATATCCCATACGAGCCTTTTTACACAACAAAACGAGATTTACATTCTGGACCCCGAGCACACGGATGCCAGGGTAGGTAGCAAACACACTAATGGCATCATATATCTGGAGCTTATTGGGGGAGCAGAAAACATCGTCAAAGAAACGGTGCACTTCGAAGTCTACAAACCAGCCGTGGCACAACACACGGTAAAAGAGAGGTTCTATATTGACCTGAAGTCCTCATTCTTGGAAAGACTTTACGAGGAGCGGTCAGTGGATGAAAACACCGTTGCGGCCATCAGTGAGGCTGGAGGAGAAAAATTTATTGAACTGAACAATAAATGCGAACAACTGTTGCGGGAACTGCATCCGAATACGTCTCTCGTGCTTTGGGATTTCCCCAGCCGACTCCGTGCGTCTTATTTCATTGTAGCCGCTGATCTGGGACTCATCAAGGATCTGACCTTCAGGAAGGCACCTGAAGAGGAGTACTTTTTCAGATCCGAAGACCTCGTCTTTATGAATACCCTACAGGATATGGGCGTCGATATCTACTGGAAAAACCCCTTGCAGGGGGATCTCGTCCTGTATAAGCACTTCTTTATGAGGTCTTCCGTGATACAGTCTTTCAATGAGGCCTTTAGCTCAAGAAAGCTGGCGGCGATTTATGGAACAGCAGGGGATATAGATGCTGAGACCCGGAAAGAAGTTGTGGACAGCATAAAGTCCTTCAAGGATTTCCACGGCGGCATTTGCGGCATCCTCACAGGAGGCAATACGGGCAGCGTTATGTCATTTGTCTCCGAAACCACAGCTTCTCTTGGCATGCTCTCCGGGGCCGTGTACTGGAAGATCCCAGGCGTAGACATCGATCCCCACGTGGATTTTGCGGCGTATCTGGCCAGAAATGACTTGCTGGAAAGACAGGAGATTCTATCTGAAACCACAGAGGCAGATATCTATTTCAAAGGCGGCGTAGGCACAAACCTTGAAAATGCCATCACTTTTGTGAAGAAAAAACTCGGTATCGGACATTACAAGCCCCAAATATTTGTTGGAGAGTTTTATGGGCCCCTGCGCGACTGGCTAAACCACCTGGCATCTGAAGGGATGGCGGATCCCAAGATCTTTGAGAGTTGCTATTTTGTCGAGCATGGAGCTGAGATCTTCGACACCCTGTGCCGACACTTCGGCTCAGAAGACAAGATGATTCACGAGGTCACCGTGAGTGAAACCAGCGAATAGCGTTGTGATGCCGTGATTACAAAAAAGCACATAAGGCAATATTTGGACAGGTTGTCTTCGGATGGTCCCACCAGGCAAGATGGGCTGTCCGATCATTTGTGGCAGCAACTGCATGAATATGTCGTAAAGCATTATAAGCGCCTTGACAAAGGGGCCCGTGCATACGCTGATGAGATGTTTGATCAACTTGATGCCAGCGTGAGACGGCGAATTGATTCCCTCCCTGAAGATCAGGAGAGAAAGCTGTTGAGCCGCAAACTTTCCGTAGTTCGGGGGGAACGCTCTCCTCTGCCAGTGCTCTATCTGGATACCCCTGTCATTGAAAATCTCATCAGACACGGGCTAGGGCAGCCACCATTGAACTCGACGGCAGAAAACTCAAAGGCCTTGTACGAAGAGATCTTGGCCCTCGTCAAGGACAGAAAGCTCGTATGCCCCGAAGACACCTTCCATCGCGAAGCTCTCCAGATGGGAGGCCGTCAAGCCAGAGAAGGTGTCAATGTCATAAGACGGCTCTCACAAGGCCTCTCATTCAAACACAGCCAGACCATTGAGGACTTTCAGATCTTCAGGGCGCTTCGTGGCTTCATCAACGCAAACGGCCATCTGAACCACCGGAAGTTCTGGAAAGACGCTTTTCAGGAACAAACGGTCCGCGCAATTATGAAGAAACGCTCGTCCATTGAGTTTGGAAGTGTTTTGGCCCTTTGCGACAAGCCGGGCGCAGAAGCAAGGCCTGCCTCCCTGTCCACACGGCTCAGAATCAGATACGACGAAACCGCACTCAAGCATGAGCAGCAATTGCAACAGCGATCCACACGGCACTTGAGGGATCTGGTCAGGCTGGGCATGAAGTACCAGACCATGGTGGCGGACGCACAAGAGCGACATTTGAACGGTTTCTGGGCAGGACAGAAGGTTGATCTGGCCATTGCCTTGTGGAACCACTATGGCGGAAAGCCGGAAGGCCTGGAAGGGCTGATACCCTTTTACGAATCCGAACACTTCAGAGATGTCCCGGCTATCAAGATTAAACGGGACTTGTGGAATGCTCTTGCAGTAAGTCATGAAGATGGCTTGCAGAGGGTGACCGGTCCACAGGACATAACCGTGTTATCCTCTGTTCTTCCTTACACGGATCTCGTGATCTTGGGTCCTAAAATGGCGGATGTCGCCGGGGACAGACTGGATCTGGCTGCCAGGTTCGACACTGAAATCTGCGGCATGGATGAGACGGATAGGATCATGGCTGCCCTCAGGGAGGTCGCTCGGGCCGATTAACAAAAATGCGGGCCCAGAGGACCAAGTTTTCCATGTTAGGAGAGTAAAGACACGATGCCCCTGAGAAAAATTATCACCTACCCTGATACGGTTCTTCGTGAGCGAGCCGAGCCTGTCACGAATATCGACGCAAAGGTCCAGCAGCTCATTGATGACATGGCCGACACCATGTACCATGCGCCTGGCATTGGCCTGGCAAGCAACCAGGTGGGAGAACCGTGTCGCGTCATCATCTTTGATGTCTCACCCAGGGACGAACCTCATGACCTTGTGGTTCTAATCAACCCGGAAATCGTCGAGGCAGATGGCTCTGTGGTAAGCGAAGAAGGATGCCTCAGTGTTCTTGACTATTCAGCCGAAATCAAGCGCACGCCGTGCGTCACCGTGAAGGGCCTTGACAGGGAAGGGAACCCGATCACTCTCAGAAAGGAAGGCCTTCCGGCCATTGTACTCCAACATGAGATTGATCATCTGAACGGCACACTCTTTATTGATCACTTAAGCAAGCTCAAGCGGGAGCTTTACAAGAGGAGGTTGAAAAAAATATTGGAGAAAAGGGACTCGTCGGTTCAAAGACTCTAAGAGCCTGTTTGAAAACTCATTTCGTCACGAGGGCGAGCGAAAAATTAGTGGGCAAGGCGGCGGCAAAAACGCCCGGAGGCGTAGCTCTAAGCCTTTTTAGATTGTGACGCCGGTTCGTTCGGCTCCCGGTGGTGTGCCGTCGGCGACAGAGTGAAGGTGTCTCCTTCTTGCTTGACACACAGCCCGAACATGCGGATAGTGGTCGTAAGAGGCCTGCCGAAGAAAAAATCCATTATGCTCGGATCCAGATTGAGCTTCTCTGTCAAGAAAGGCCGCACATAGTTGTCATATTGCAAGAGTTCAAGAATTACTTCCACTGCTTTTTGGGGATCCGGTCCCTCCAACCCCTTAACGGCTGAGTCCAGAATCTCATACGCGCATCGTCTTTCGTGGGCATCCATCACCTTAAGGATGCCGTCGTCCGGCTTCACGAGATCCTTTCTTTGAAGATACGGCCTGGCCATGACCTCCTTGAATTCCCCCAAATCCCAGCATTTCAAGGCCCGGCACTCAACTGGTCTGTTTTCATAAATCCCGCAGGCCGTTTTTTCGTCCTCATAAAACATACATGTCCAGGTTTCACCCTGCCCCTTGATCTTGATGATCTCCTGTTCAAGGACCATGAAAACCTCATCAATGTTCCGAACGAGCTCCCCTTTTCTCAGAGTATAAACATGGGCCCTTTCCAAGATACTTTTGGCAAATAGTGTGGCGTCTTCCTCGTGTAGGGCGGGGCCTCCTTTCATACAACAGGTCCCGCAGCGAATGCACTGGGTCCGAGATACCGTTCTGATTTCTGGCATCATATACTCTAAATTGAAGAACCCTGTCATCAAAGATGACAGGGTTCTTGACTTGCTTCTAGACTTGCCGGGCTCTTATCCCCGTCAACACATTTCAGACCTGCCCCAACTTCTGTGGGCGCAAACCTTAAACTTAAGCCCGAAGGCCCAGGGACAGCGGCCTGTCAACCCCCCTTAACCTAGGTGGTTTCAACGTTCACTGCCTGCGGACCCTTTTGACCGTCCTCGACTTCAAATCGAACCCGTTGGCCTTCATATAGCGACTTGAAACCACTGCCGAGAATGGAGCTATAGTGAACAAAGACGTCCTGGCCTTCATCCATGCTAACGAAACCATAGCCCTTTTTCTCGTTAAACCACTTTACGGTTCCTTCTGCCATGACCATATCCCTCCTTTCACAATATTATTTAGCCGGGATATGGATCTGACGAAAAAAAAGCCAACAAGACCTGTGGACCTTGTTGGCATCTTATTCTACTTCGCAAAATTCCTATCCCAATCTGACACTTCGCCTGACCCTAAGGTGCCTGGCGATAAAACCATACAACCAACAACCATTAATGTTCTTTTGATATCACATTATGAAACAATCTGTCAACAAAATCTTCTTTTCAAAGGAAATAGTCCCTGGCGGCCCCAGAATGCTTGTTAAAAAAAAGAGGCCCCGCCGCATGGCAAAGCCTCTTTTTTTCGAACGTTCGAATTGTGTTGCAGGATCAGAACCTCTTCCTTAGACGCAGCCGGTCGGCTTGGGAAGACCCGCCATCTTACATGCGCCTTTGCCAGGTCCAGAGGGGAACAGTTCGTAAATGTGTTTCAGTTTGAAACCAGTCACCTTGGAGAAGACCCGAACCATAGGAGCAATCCCGTTTTTCTTGTAATATTCCTGCAAAAAGGTCACGCACTTCCAGTGCTCATCGTTCAGTTCTTCAATCCCCTCTGTCGATTTCACGTATTGAACCCACTCCGGACTCCAATGACCGAAATCATCAATAAAACCATCCTCGTCCACATTAAAGGTTTTCCCTGCAAATTCAATTTCCGGCATGCCAACGCCCTCCTTTTCTCTAATTAATATCTCTACTGTTAACCAGTTAATCCCTGTTGATATCTAGGCCATGGTCTTTATATGAAAAAACGATGTTTGTCAACATGAAAAAGAAAAAATTGATAGCTCGCTGCTGTGCTGCCACTCCACGCACTTCTTAGCTGGGACTTCCCCTTTCAGTGGACAGCCTTTTGGCCTCCTCTCATTGTGAAGTGACCGTGACTTCGTCGCGTCCCGCCTTCTCTTTCAGATACACATTGACCATGGTATCATGGATTGTTTCAACGTGCTTACCCACATAATTGGCTTCAATTGGCAACTCGCGGTGACCGCGGTCCACCAGAACAGCGAGTTCGATTCGATCCGGACGGCCAAAATCGATGAGAGCATCCATGGCTGCGCGGACCGTGCGACCGGTAAAGAGGACATCATCCACCAGGATCACCTGTTTGCCGTCCAAAGAGAAAGGTAACTCCGTCTTTTGTACAATGGGCTGATGCCCTATGCGGGTCCAATCATCCCTGTAGAGGGTGATATCAAGATCGCCACGGGGGATATTCGTGCCGTCAAACGAGAGAATCCTTGCTGCTATGCGATCGGCCAAGAAAACCCCGCCGGTCCTGATGCCAATGATCACCAAGTTCTCAGCGCCCCTGTGTTTTTCCAGGATTTCGTAGGCCATCCGGGCCAAAATCCGGTCAATGTCCGGGCTTTGCAATATAACCTGTTCCGTAGTCATAGCAGTATTCCTATTGAGCCCATTTCCCCGTCGTTTCGCTGTTCAGGTCTTGATAAAATGCTATACAATGAACTTAGGGGCTTCGACCCCGCGTTCAGTTACTTCAGAGTTCATAAAGCGTTTCATCGTAACGGGGCCTGCCCCCTTTGACCCTCTTGCCTTTCTTTCCTTCGAACATGAACGGCTCTTCTTCTTCCATGATATCACCCAGTTCCGCTTCGATCTGCTCGGGATCTTCCCCGGCTTCCATCCGTTTCAGGGCCTCTTCCATGCCAGGCCCCAGACTAGCTCCTGTGGCATCCGTAAGCTTGCGCATCAATCTGGCAGCCTGGCGCGGGTCATCCTCGTTTATTCCCTCAGCCTCCCGGGCCAACATGTCCATAGCCCTTTCCATCTTGGCCTCATCAATAGGCAAATCATCCGTCTCACCCTCGTCCTGCGCCCCCGTGAGCCTGGCAAAAGTTGACATCTGCCTTTCAAGTTTCATTCGTTTACACCTTGGACACAGTGGCAGCTTGGTAGTGTTCACAGACTTTGAGAAGAAGCTAAATATGGTGTTGCAGTCCTTGCAATAGAATTCATAAATGGGCACGCTGTTTCCCCACTTCCCCTCCGGTAAAGATCCGGGCACAAGGCATTTCAGTTGACGTTACTCCATATAATAGAGAAGTTAGTGGCGGGTCAACCCTCTTTTTCGAGCTTTAGGGCCTCCTCATAGACGACTTTCCGGGAAAGGCTGTATTTTCTGGCCACCTCTTTCACCAGGTCAGAAAGGTAGAGATCTTTCTCCCGACCCAGGCGCCTCAAGTAGTTCCGTATGGTCTCCAGGTCTACTTCCCCTGCCTTATCCCATCCTGCCACAAGCAAAGTGCATTCACCCTTCAGAGGAAGACGCGCTGATATTTTTTTTACTATCGTGCTCAACGGCCCCCTCAGGACTTCCTCGTGGAGCTTGGTCAGTTCACGTGCCACCACAGCCTCACGGTTTCCCATGACATCGAGAATCTCTCTCATCAGGTCGAGGAGTCTTTTGGGGGATTCATAGAAAATGAGGGTACTGGGCTCCAGTACTAGACGGTCCAGCAGTAGTTTACATTTGCCTGATTTCCTTGGAACAAAGCCGACAAAAACGTAACTATCCGTGGGAAGGCCACACACACTCAATGCAGCAACAACTGCCGATGCCCCCGGTATCGGCACCACAGGAACTGCCTCCCGGATAGCCGCCCTCACGAGACAATAACCCGGGTCTGATATGGACGGAGTGCCCGAATCTGTAACAAGTGCAATGGAGACCCCCGCCTTGAGCTTTTGCAGCAGTTCAGGGGTACGTTTCTCCTTATTGTGGTCATGGTAAGAGACAAAGGGTGTGGAGATTTTGTAGCGCGAAAGGAGCTTCCGGGTCTGTCTGGTGTCCTCGGCCGCAATGAGGTCTACTTCTGTCAAGGTGCGGATGGCTCGCAGGGTGATGTCTTCCATGTTACCGATTGGGGTGGCCACCACAAAAAGCGTCCCGGATGAACAGGGAGAAGGCTTTGCGGATCTCTCAGTAGGCAAGCTCAAAGGCATTCCTGATTATTTCGACATCCGGTTGACCATGGGACAGCCGGATGGCCACAACGTCAAAACGGGCTTTCTTGTCTGTTTGGCCTGTTTTTTTTAGGTATTCAAGGGCAACCATCGATATCTTGCGCTGTTTCTTAGGGGTGACAGCCTGCTTCGGGTCTCCAAATTGATCCGTTCGACGGGCCTTTACCTCTACAAAGGCCAGCGTTCCACCCTCCAGGGCAATGATGTCGATTTCACCTAACCTGGAACGATGGTTTTGCTTAAGGATCTTGTATCCGTCTTTCTTCAGGGCCTTGACAGCAATAGACTCACCAAAGGCTCCAGTGTGGCTGCGATGGTCTGCCGGGGAATCTCCCACCCCTGGCACTCGCTTTCCAAACATCTATCTCCTAACCCTGCCGGCTTACATATTCCTTAACGCCACGGAAGGTCTTCCGGTGAATCCGGGAACAACCAAAAGCGCGAATGGCAGCACAGTGTGCTTTTGTGCCGTAGCCCTTGTGTCTACCGAAGCCGAACTCTGGAAACTCATCGTCATAAACCTCCATAAGTCGATCCCGGGTGACTTTGGCTACAATGGATGCTGCAGCAATGGACAGACACCGCCTGTCGCCGTGCTTGACAGCCTCTTGAGGCAGGCTTGATTCAATGGGAAAAGTGCCGTCAACGAGCAAGTAATCCGGGCGTGGCCGAAGATTATCCGCTGCCATGCGCATAGAAAGGAGAGAGGCCTGAAGGATATTGATACGGTCGATCTCCACAGGATCAACAATGCCTATGCCAATAGAAATGGCATGGCCATAAATCGCACCGAAAAGCTGTTCCCGCCTTCCGGGACTCAGCTTTTTTGAATCATCAAGATGGACTAAATCCACCCTTTCCGGAAGGATCACTGCAGCAGCCACTACCGGGCCAGCCAGTGGGCCCCTGCCAGCCTCATCAATGCCGGCAATCTTTGAGTAGCCCTCTCTTCGAGCCGTTTTCTCAAAGGATTCGGGATCCATCTCTGCGATTCTTGAACCGGGATAAGCGACAAAGGTCCGTCAGCCCTAGTGAGGGCGAAGTTCCTTGATCCTGGCTGCCTTGCCTCTGAGTTTTCTTAGATAATAGAGACGAGAGCGACGGACACGGCCGCGGGTGACCACCTCGATCTTGTCAATACTCGGGGAATGCAAGGGAAAGATGCGCTCAACACCTATTCCGTAAGAAATTTTTCTTACGGTGAATGTGGCATTGATTGTCCCTTTACGCTTCCTGATCACAACGCCTTGAAAAATCTGAATCCGTTCCTTTTTCCCTTCTTTGATCTTGACCGAAACCTTAACAGTATCACCTGACTTGAAAAACGGCAGATCAAACCGCATCTGTTCCTTTTCAATTGCTTTGATTGCTTCCATATTTTCCTCCAAACTTATCTTCTATCCGTTCCAAAAAGCCTGTCAAGAACAATGGCAGTAGCCGAGCGAACTGACAGGTGGTTGTAATCCGTAGGCCCCATGATAGGGGCAAGAACATAATCCGCTGCTTCAATAAACTCTTGCGTCAGTCCCCAGGCCGTCCCGAACAAGAGCAAAAAGGGTCGATCCGAACTTACCATTTCCGACAGCTTCCCATAGCTGATGTTTCTAGGGTGTGGCCGTGCATCCGTAATGACTGTGACCGGTCTATCATGGCCATTGCCCGCAATATCCCCCAGTACAGCATCAAGGGACGCTACAATACTGACCAGTTCTAATGCCGCCTTGCGATCAGGATTGTATTTGCCCCCCGCGCCGTCTGTCCAGTGAGAAATAATCCTTCTAACAAGCTTCTGCTGGCCTACCAGGGGGGTCACCACATAGAAGACCTTAATACCGAACGTTTTGGCCGCCCTTGATATGTCGTGCAAGTCCAGGTTGCTGACGGCCGATGCGATCACCTCACCTGATTTATTGTACACAGGATGGTGTATCAGGGCCAAGTAAACCCTGTTGGATCTCACAGGGTGCATCATACCACGTGTGAAACGGATTAGAGCAAATATTCACACCCAGACCAGGTTTTCCATAACCAGGACTGTTACGGCGAATGTTTTTCTATAACGGCTTCGATATCCTGATGCAGTTTTTTGAGATACTTTACATCCTCAGATGTCAGTGGCTGGTCCAACAGCAAATCGGGTCTTTTCAAAAACGTCCTCGCCACCGAAGCCTGTCGCCTCCACTGCCTGATAGCCTCGTGGTTCCCAGAGACCAAAACGTCCGGCACCTGGGCCTTC
>DAOUWN010000211.1 GCA_030667105.1 Deltaproteobacteria bacterium | reverse complement strand
CCGTGTCCGTTTAAATCACCCTCACTCTCTTCTCCAGCCCCAAAATCACTTTCCTCCAACACCATGCCATTACGCAGGAGAGGATGCCCGGGAAAAACACCGGAATCCACTATGCATGCCAGAGGGACATCTTCACCTTCCAAGGTGGGTTCTATATCGGGAGGAGGATTGAAGAGATCGAAGGCTTCTTCTGGCAGAGGTTCAACAGGAAGGTCAATTGTCGCCACAAAATCAAGCCGGAGCAACTGTTCTAGTATGTGCGCGTTTATTTCCGCCTTGCCAAGAAGCAGGCTGGGAATGCGGAATAAATCACCTGCAAGACGCCCCCCGGTCCTGCTGAGTGGGGCCCGGATCATTTCCTGGGTCTGTCGATAACCTTCGTCGGTACCATCATACCAGAGATCCAAATCAACATAGAATCGACCCTGTGGGGTGCCTTTTCGTTTAAGTCTCGGCCCCTTTCGGTCCTCCGGGCCAAGTCGCGCAACTCGATCCAGGGCATCAAAGAGGTCCCTTCGCTGGGCATAGGTCAGCAGTACTTTTTCTTGGCTCTCCGCCCGATATAGTGCAAGTTCCGTCTCAAAAGCGTCCAAAGATTCACTGGTAAGAAACTGGATGAGTAAGCGGTAGCGGTCAGCACCCTCAACCGTGTCTTGTAATTCTTCGACAACTGCAATCCCAAAGCTTCTGATCAGTAACTCCCGCTGGTTGACATCAAAAACCTCAAACTCAAGCACCCTCAATCGATCAGGTGTAATTCCCAGTTGGTCACGCGTTTGTGCAATATCACGGACAGTTTGATCTATCTCTCCACTGATTTTATCTCCGTGCGCAGGCCGATCATCTCTTGGGCGAACCCGTGGAGCGCCAGGAAATGCACGTCCGCGCAAGGGCCTTTCAATCTCTTCTCTTTGAAATGGTATATGGGGAAGTCGCTCGTGATTAACCATTTCTTATTCGATATCAACTTTGGGGTGCACGTCCTCAGAGACACGATTTAATATTTTTTGCCGATGCTTTTGGCGTTGAATTGCCTGTTCAACATCCTTTTCCTCGCAAGTTTTCTTACCTTCCATGACGCAAAGCTTCAGGATATCAACACATACCCTTTCCACGTCTCCGTGCGACATATTCAATAATTCTCTTGCCTTTTGAGCCAATAACTCTTTTGAAACCCCTAGACCCGATAGATGACGATGCATCAAATCAATAATTTGCTCGAGATCAGGCTTTTCAAACCGAAGTATCGCATCAAAACGTCGCCACAAGGCGTAATCAAGTGATCGTTCGAAGTTTGTCGCCGCAATTATCAAGGATTTACCTGTGAAGTTGTCCAGCAGTTGGAGAAACGAGTTGACAACCCTTTTGATTTCGCCATGTTCAGAGATATCATCTCTGGACCGTCCGATGGCATCAAATTCATCAAAAAACAATACCCATGTCCCGTTTGACGCATAATCAAACACTTTACGGATATTAGCCGATGTCTCTCCGAGCAAAGAAGAAACAACCGAATCGAATCGGACATACAAAAGGGGCAGACCAAGATCTCTTGCGATTGCCTCTGCAGTGACAGTCTTGCCGCATCCGGGAGGTCCGCAAAACAGTAATTTATGATTTGGGGTTAAGCCGTTTGCCTGCAAAACATCCCACTCCCTAAACTCCCGGATGGTAATTTCTAAACTTGAAGTCTGTTGATCAGCAAGAACGAGGTCCCGTAAATATCGATCAGGATGTTTTATTTGCAGGAGGGGGGTTGTTCTGTCGGGGTCCCGAGGAGGCGGCTGGTAATGAGCAAGCTGAGAGGGTGTTTCTTTTACAAAACCGTTAGTTAAGATCCGGCCAAGTTCTTCCGCCAGGATACCATGGTGTTTTTTGCGTTCTTCTTCGATAATCGCCTGTGCGGCATCCATGAAACCAGAAGGATCGTTCGTCTTGTGACAGCGGAATAGTCTCTTTATCAGATCTGCACGAGCCATGAATCAATCAAATATAACCTGATCGAGTTAAATTATGTTTAGAATTGAAAATGTTGATGACAACTAATATAGAATGCTTCCCACGTCAACGACAAATAATCATTGGTGATTTTTGTTTTGAAGCTGAGATTTCCTCATCACATCGGTCCTTTTCCAACCTCATAAACCTTCAACACCTCATCTCCATAGTGGTTGATGACCTTTACCGCGATCTTGCCGGTCGTCGGCGGATCAAAGGGGCGGCTCTTTGTGGTGTAGAGAGATGACCAGGCCGCTTCATCGATTTCGGCCTTTAGGGCGCGTTTGAGTTTGTCGTAGGGCCTGTCTGCGCCGGTGAAGTAGGCGTGGCGGACGAAGAAACTCTCTTCATTGTAATCCGTATCGATAAACCAGCAGGCGATGTCATCAGTAGAGTGGCTGCGGATCTGGCCAGTCGTCGGGTCGTACACATCCACACCTTTAACCTCAACAGTGATCTGGCCACCATTTATCTTCTTTATTTTGAGGTCTGGCTCGCCAAATATCATGAAGAGATTGCCCGCGCCGGTCTTCTTAATAAGTTCATCGCCCATGCTCAGGTCCGCATTCATGCGCGCCGGGAGCACCGTTAACTGGCCATAGCGCTTGGCCTCTTCGGAGACGTGGGGGTCGAAGGCAAACCCGCAGACGATCAAAAGGTCAAAACCTACCCCTTTCACCGCCTCCTTCGCTGCCTCCTTGACCAGCTCAGGGCCGACGGTGCCGTGTTCAGGGCCGATGGAGACTGCCAGGCGACGGGATGTCCCGTCTTTTTCCGTGTATTCGCCTTCGCCCTGAATCCAGGTCCCTGCGTATGTCTCCAGTCGGTCGAAATGAAGCCGCTCGTTTTTGATGGTGTTCTGAACTCCGGCCTTTTTCAGATTCTCAAGAATCATGGTCTCAAACTGGCCGGTTCCTGTGGATTGTCGTCCCTCCTTTTCTGAAGCTGGTATTTCCTCGTCAGTGGATAAGACTCTGTGTGGGGATAGGCTCTCCACAGTGAAAGGGCCTGCAACTCGGATACGTTTTTTGTCTTCATAGGGTTGGTCGTAAAGAATTTCCTGGTCGGCATCACGGGCGATGGACTTGTCTATTTTTTCCTGGCGGTTTTTTCTCAGATCCCACCACTCCTGGTGGAGTTTCTTGGCCTGCTTGGGCCATCCCTTGTCGCCCTCTCTGGGGATTTCCCATTCTTCCCATGATTTCTTGAGCAGGCCGTTGAGCTTGGTTCTGATCGGCTCCATCTTTTCCTGCCATTTGGCATAGATGGTTTCTATCTCCGGATTGTTGGCAATGGCCTTGAGCATAATGTGCGGCACCCGCTTGTATACAAAGCCCTTCTTGATATCATTCTGTGTCTGATATTCGGGCGGCACCTTGCCGGTGATTTCCGCTTCCTTTTTGATCCCCTGGGGTGAGTCTGCCAGGTAGTAGTAAGGATACTTGGCAGCCATTAACCGCGTGCGGGCCAGGGCAAGGGCTATGCGAGAGGTGTCAATGGTGATCCAGCGTCGGCCCCACTGCTCGGCTACATGGGCCGTTGTGCCGCTCCCGCAGGTGGGATCAAGCACGAGGTCGCCTGGATCGGTGGTCATAAGTACGCAATTCTGAATTGCAGTGGGCGAAGTTTGAACGACATAAAATAACTCTGATCCAATCTGCATCGACTCCCAGCGATCCGTAAGCGGTATTACTGGGAAATCATCGACATATCTTACTGAGTTCAATCTTGTTTTAGCTACACATATCCTTTCAGCTTTTGCAAGACGCTGAAGACCTTCAAGGTTTGTCTTCCATCGTTGTGAATAAATCTCTCCCTGAAAATCAAAAGGGAAAGTCGGATTGGCTGATTCTAAAGCCACCGTCCTACAACGCCTTCCACATTCGGTTATTTGGCCTGTTATTCTTTCTTCAGGGGTTAGACGCCTGAAATAGCCTTCTATTGTACGAACAAAATCATACCTTTCTAAAGATGTGTCACCTGGTCTTCGCTCTAAGTATAACTGTCTTATTCTTGTTTCTTCCACATCTCTGCCGTACCACAGAATGTAATCAACGGTATGAACAAGCCCTCTGGAAATAAGCCCTCCCGTTTTTTGAAACGAAATCAAAGAAATGTAATTCTCACTGCCAAAAACTTCATCTAATAAACAGCGAACTAAATGGACATTTTCATCACCGATCTGGATGAATATGCTACCCCCTTCATTGAGCAGTTCACGGCACATAATCAACCGGTCACGCAAATATGTTAAATATGAATGAATTCCCAGCTTCCATGTATCCCTAAACGCCCTGATTTGCTCCGGCTGACGGGTGACATCCTCTACTTTCCCATCCTTGATGTCTCTCTTCCTCGTTGAGACCTGCCAGTTAGAGCCGAACTTGATGCCATAAGGAGGGTCAATATAGATCATCTGAACCTGGCCCTTCAGGCCTTCTTTTTCGGCCAGGGAAGTCATGACGTATAGGGAGTCGCCCAGTATCATACGATTGGACCAGTTGGCCCCGTGGCGGTAGAAGTCAATCATCTCTTCAAACTCAAGGCCGTTGAAAT
>DAOUWN010000236.1 GCA_030667105.1 Deltaproteobacteria bacterium | reverse complement strand
GTGGAGACCGATCCGTGAAGGACAATAGACAACACCTGCAAGCCGGGGAGGCAACGGAGGCCCCGAACGTACAGGGCGGACTGCCTCACGAGTCTCCAAAGATATGCCCCTTCCCCTCTCGACCCGACACTGAAACGCAGGCCGCAAAGGAAATTGCGAAAAAACTGAAAATACCCTTTGTGGATCCTCTGTCTGCTCATATTGAACCCGCCGCCGCCGCTCTCATTGATCCTGACGTGGCTATGAGGCGGCAGGCATTGCCTATCCGCCTTGTCAATAACACCCTTCTGGTTGCAATGGCCTCTCCGGAGGAGCCTATTGCCGTTAGGAGTCTCGAACTCCTCACCGGCTGCAAGATTCGTCCGGCGGCTGCCACAAGGAGCGCAATTTCTGCCGCCTTGAAACAGGCCTATGGTCAGCCTGCACGCCATGCTGCCGAAAAAGACAAGAACGCCGTTGAGACGGCACAGGCCAAAGGACAACAGGACGACGAGAAAAGGGCTTTGTCTATTGCCATCATCTCCAACAAAGGGGGTGTCGGAAAGACGCATTTTTCCATCAACCTCGCCTATGCCCTGGCCAAGACCGGCGCAAAGGTCCTCCTTATTGATACGGATTTGGGGAGCGCTGATATTTCCAACAAACTTGGCATCTTTCCCGAACACCACCTACTCGATTTTCTGCAGAAAAACCGCCAGATGGACGATCTTATTGTTCCTACGAAATTCAACTTCGATCTCATATGCGGAACATACGGCGAGTTCAAACTGGCAAATCTGTACCACGCCCAGAAGGTAAAGTTTATCAAGCACTTCAAAAAAACGAGTGAAAGCTACGACTTTGCCGTTTTTGATCTTGGCGCCGGCATTGCCCGCACAGTGCTCGATTTCGCCCTTGGAGCCGATCGCACAGTGATCGTCACAACGCCGCAAGACCTGATCAGCGGCTATGCATGCGCAAAGGCCGGCTTTTTCCGCTTCAAGGAGATCGAAGAAAGACTGGAAGGAAGGCTCTCCGATTACACACCACAATGGACATTCTCGCCCATGCTGGTGATAAATCAGGTGAACGATCTTGGACAGGGCGCCAAGCTCTATGACACTATCGAAAAGACTGCGGACGAGAACGTAAACTCAAATGAAGACCGCTTTCGCATAAAGCCCGAATACCTTGGATGCATACCGTACGACAAAGAAAACCTGCGTACGGCTGAGGAAAGAAAGAAACCGTTGATGCTCGACTTTCCGTACATCAAGACGTCTCAATGCATAGAGCACATGTCAAAGAAATTCTGTAGTCCTGAGGATCCCTACGATCCCAGGGTAAAATTCAGACACCCCATCAAACGCTTCGTAGCCATACTCTCCCAGAAGATCTGACAACTAACATCAATCCAACTCAAAGGTCTTTTTCCAATCCTCTTCCTCGTGCCAGGCAGGCTGTGCCCTCTTGTCAAGGAGACAGTTTTCCATCATCAGATAGTCCATTTCGGTCCGCATGAAACAGCGGTACGCGTCCGCCGGGGTGCACACGATGGGCTCCCCTCTCACATTAAAAGAAGTATTCACGATGAGCGGGCAACCTGTCTTTTCATAAAAGCGCTTGATCATGGCATGATACCCGGGGTTCGTCTCTTCATGCACTGTCTGTATCCTGGCGCTGTAATCAACGTGGGTGACAGCAGGCGCTTCAGAACGACACGTCTTTAACTTATCAATACCCTCAAGGACCTCCTCCTGGGCTGAAACGCTTACCCGTCTTTCCGCTTTCACCGGGGCGACCAAGAGCATGTATGGCGAAGAGACCTGCTCTCTTCCGCTGGGTGTCAGCCCGAACCACTCGTCTGCATATTCGGCCAGCACCGAGGGCGCAAAAGGCCGAAAACTCTCCCGAAATTTTATCTTGAGATTCATGGTCGACTGCATTTCGGGCGACCGTGCGTCCCCAATGATACTCCGGGACCCCAGAGCCCTGGGGCCAAACTCCATTGGCCCGTGAAACCATCCAATAACCTTTTCCTGAACAATAAGATCGGAGACCCTATCCGGAATCTCTTCATCCAGAAGGCGCGTGTAAGGAATCTGCCGGCCGTCCAGAAAGGCCTCTACATAACCGTTGTCATAACTTGGACCACAATAAGATCCTTGCTGTGAATCACAAGTGCTATCGGCCTTTCGCTCATTTCCCAGGTACTGGTGCCAGACAAAAAGGGCCGCCCCCAGGGCGCCTCCGGCATCCCCGGCCGCCGGCTGGATCCAAATCTTTTCAAAGGGGCCTTCTCGAAGGATGCGACCATTGGCCACACAATTCAGGGCCACACCACCAGCCAGGCAAAAACACGATTCGCCTGTCATCCTGTGCACGTGGCGAGCGGCCCTTAAGACCACCTCCTCGGTAACCACCTGGATGGATCGGGCAATGTCCATCTCCTTTTGACTCAGTTTCGATTCCGGTTCCCTGGGCGGCCATCCAAAAAGCCTGTGGAATCGATAATTGGTCATGGTGAGACCCGCGCAGTAGTTAAAATAACGCATATTCAGCTTGTATGAACCATCTTCCTTTAAATCGATAAGATGCTCCAGGATCAAATCAACGTATTTAGGTTCCCCGTAAGGGGCCAGGCCCATCAGCTTGTATTCACCGGAGTTGACTTTGAAGCCCGTGTAATAGGTAAAGGCCGAGTACAGGAGACCTAAAGAATGGGGAAAGCAAATCTCGTAGTCGATCTCCAGGCGATTGTCCCTGCCCGCGCCAAAACTGGTCGTCGTCCATTCCCCCACACCATCCAGTGTCAGAAAGGCGGCCCGCTGAAAGGGTGAAGGGAAAAAGGCGCTGGCCGCATGGGATTCGTGGTGTTCGGGAAATATGATAGGGCCTTCGTACCCGAGCTTCTTTCTTATGAGATCCGGAATCCAGAGCTTCTGCTTTATCCAAAGGGGCATGGCCTTGACAAAGGACCTGAGCCCCGCAGGCGCATAAGCCGTATAGGTCTCAAGGAGGCGCTCGAATTTTATGAACGGCTTCTCATAAAAGGCCACATAATCGATATTCTCCGCCGTGATGCCGCCCTTCTCCAGACAGGCTTTGGTGGCCAATTCCGGAAAACGGCTGTCGTGCTTTACTCGCGTAAAGCGCTCCTCTTGCGCAGCGCCGGCGATTTTTCCGTCCCGGATCAGGCAGGCAGCGCTATCATGATAGTAAGCTGATATGCCAAGGATGTTCATAAGGCCCCTTATTTGATCAGTTCCTTCATTCTGTCGCTGGACCTGTCATAGACACGATCCGCCAGGGCCTTGAGTTCACTCTGAATCGTATTGGGTTCGGGGAGATGCGGCGGGACAATGAGATTGAATCGCTCCATACGGATCGGTTTGAAACGCAGGGCATCTTCTACGGAGGCCGTCTCTTCAGGGGTGAAACCGTCACCCAGAAAGTGTTTTCGTTCGATTCCTTCAACATCCATGTTTTTCAGGAAGTTGAGGATCGTAAGCAGGTCGTGGTCTTGTTCGAATTTTTTCAGGTTCTTGTTAACCGCCCTGGATTCCTCTGCCAGGTTTTCATAGGCCTCTTTGTAGTCGCCGTTCCAGTTCAAAAGCCTGCGATACGATTCGACAAAGAGCTTTTTGAATTTTGCCCGGCAGGTCAGGCCATGGACCTTGATGAACCGGAGCCCTTTTCGGTAATTCGGATCTTTCCGAAAGCGGGCCTCAAACAGGGCCTCTTTCATGCCAATTAGGCGAACGAATTCATTGATGAACCCCGGCTCTGACAAGTACTCATATATGCGGGCAAAGCGCCTGTAAAGCTTTTCCTCCAGTTGAGCGGCATGTTCGGCGAGCTCATTCACATAGTTGATCTGCTCCTCGATCAATCGCCGTTCATAGAGGTAGTTTTGTATAACCTCTTCTTTTACCTCTTGCGTCAACGCGGCAATGATGTCGTCTTCCATGGCTAGTCTTTAACGCTTCTAAGTTTGACAGTCTCGTAAAAAGTCGAAAAACACCTCTTTCTGTCATTCCGGCGAAAGCCGGAATCCAGTTTATTCAGCTAGTTACAAAGGCTCTGGACTCCGGTTTTCACCGGAGT
>DAOUWN010000158.1 GCA_030667105.1 Deltaproteobacteria bacterium | reverse complement strand
GGTCCGCACGGCCGAGTCTGTTGAAGAGGCCCTGGATATCACTCAGAAACATCCAGGAGATGTGGACATCATGCTCCTTTCCCTTGATCTTGCCGGGTGGGGTGCGATGTCTCTCATCAACATCCTGCAAAAGGCCAGGAGTGAAGTCCTGATCATGACCATGTCTACCAACTGTGGAGAGGAAGCCATCGAGGCAATGCATGCCGGAGCCTACGACTGCATCCGTAAGAGCTTTACCACGGACCGCTTTTGGACAAAGATGAATCGGGCCATAGAGGCCTTCAGGCTCAGGCGGCAACTGAGGGTGCTGAGACGGCAAAGGCAGGCCACCTTAAGTAAACCGGGCAGTGAAGAGAATCTTCTCGCGATCCTCAACAGCCTTGCCGACGCTCTCGTAGTGACGGATTGGCAGACGGACATCGTACTGTTTAATGAAAAAGCCGCAAGCCTGTTTGGCTTGAAGGAGGCAAAGACACTGGGGCGTCCCGTTTCAGAGTGCATTGAGTCGGATGAGTTGTTATCGTTCATATTGCGTGCAATTCAATCAGACAGTTCCTTGGCTCCTTTGATGGCCGGCGAAGAACCTGTGGTCAAGGTGCAAGAAAAATCGTTTCGTGTACATGTAGACCCTGTGAAGAATGGAGAAGGAACGGTAGTTGGTGCGGTATGCCTCTTTCATGACGTCACAGGGATTAGCGCAATGGATAAACTGAGGGCCGATTTTCTCTCTATGGTCTCCCACGAACTTAAGGCTCCTTTGAGCTCCCTGCTGATGCAGATTTCGGTCATTCATGACGGACTGGCCGGGGATCTTACTTCTAAACAGACAGATCTGCTCGGGAAGGCCAAGGAAAAGACCAAGGGAATGATTACCTTGGTCAACGACATCCTGGACTATAGGCGTATTCAGGAGGGCAAATCGATCCAGAAGATTGAAAGCCTGGACCTGGCGGAGATCTTGCAGCGAACCGTTGAGCTTATGCGCCTGTCTGCTGAAGAGAAAGGCATTAACATGAAGTCCGAAATTGAGGAAGAAGTCCCATCGTTCAGTGGCGACAGAGGCGGCGTAGAGGCGATCTTTGTTAACCTCATCAGCAATGCCATCAAATACACCCCAAAGGGTGGGAATGTGCAGGTGGTCCTCAACAAGGCGGGCAAAGACATACGGTTCAAGGTAGCTGACACCGGCATAGGGATTCCGCCAGAAGATATTGACCGTGTTTTTGAGAGATTCTATCGCATCAAGACGGAACAAACCAGGCGTGTAACTGGCTCAGGCCTTGGGCTGTCGATCGTCAAAGGGATTCTGGATGCCCACAACGGTTCAGTCCACGTGGAAAGTGAAGTCGGAAAGGGTACGACCTTCGTAGTGTCGCTCCCCGCCTCGTAGGAAATTTTGCATGAATAACACAGCTCATAAAGATGCTGACTCTATGCCCCCCCCTCCTTGCCAGTCAGCCTGTCCTATTCTTACTGATGTCAGAGGGTACGTTCAGCATATCGCTGAAAGGAGATTTGAAGAGGCATTCGTTGAAATAAGAAAACATAATCCTTTGCCTCGCGTATGCGGCCGTATTTGCACCCATCCCTGCGAGACTGCCTGCAAGAGGGGGCAAGTGGATGAGCCGATTGCCATAGCCGCGCTGAAACGTTTTGCCGCTGATGGCCTGTGGACGGAACAGTTTAGGGCGCTGCCTCCTAGCGCATCAAGTGGGCACAAGGTGGCAGTGGTTGGCTCTGGGCCTGCCGGGCTTGCGGCCGCTCATGACCTGGCATTGCTTGGCCACCATGTGACCATCTTTGAAGCCTTGCCGGTTTTGGGGGGGATGCTTAGAGTGGGCGTGCCCGAATATCGCCTCCCCAAAGATGTTCTGGATGAAGAGATCCAGGCCATTCTTGACCTGGGCATTGAGGTTAAGACAGGGCTTCGTATCGGCAAAGAGATCAAGCTCAGTGATCTGACCGAGCAGGGATACAAAGCTGTATTTGTGGCCATTGGGGCGCATAAGGACCGCAAGTTGGGCATCCCGGGTGAGGATGAACTGGATGGAGTGGTCCCTGCGGTTTCATTCTTGCGAGGCGTGAACCAAGAGCAATCCCCCAAGGTCGGCAACCGGGTAGCCGTGATTGGAGGTGGAAACACGGCTATTGATTCAGCTCGCTGCGCCCTTCGCCTGGGGGCCGGGGCGGCTCATATCCTTTACAGGCGAAATTCAGAAGAGATGCCAGCATCCCAAGAGGAGATTGAAGAGGCCATCCATGAAGGTATTAAGATAGCCTATTTGACCTCACCACTTGAAATCCTTGAAAAAGATGGGAGGGTTTCGGCTTTAAGATGCATCAATAACGAGTTGGGTGAGCCCGATGCCAGTGGTCGAAGAAGCCCAAAGCCTGTTCCGGGATCTGAATTTACCCTTGCTGTGGATATGGTGATTGTCGCAATTGGCCAGGCACCTGAATCTTCTTTGGTGGCCGATGAATTACGGGTTACTGAAAGAAAAAAACGGATTATTGTGAAAGGCCCTTATACCCTGGTGACCACCCAGCCCGGGGTCTTTGCCGGGGGCGATGCGGTTACCGGGCCGGCCACCGTTGTTGAGGCAATTGGTGCAGGCAAACGGGCTGCGATTTCAATAGATCGCTATCTGAAAGGAGAATCAACGCCCGCCGTTGAGCCTCCTAAAGAGATTGAAAAGGCCAGGCTTTGCCCGTCCATAATCGAAAAGACCACAAAATTTGCCAGGTGCACAAAGCCCAGCCTTCCGCTTAAGGAACGACTTAGGGGGTTTCGCGAGGTAGAATCCGTCCTTTCCGAGGAGCTGGCGACCAAAGAGGCTCTCAGGTGCCTGCATTGTCATCTTGGCGCAAGCGTAAACACGGATAAATGTGTCTCCTGTCTGAACTGTGTAATGGTTTGCCCGGTCGGCGTACCCGTCACAAACAAGATGGGAGAGATTACGATCGATCGGTTTACCTGCCAGGCCTGCGGGATGTGTGCCCTTGAGTGCCCGGTTCAGGCCATCGAGATACGGTTTCATCCTGATGGTGAGCTCGCCAAAGAGATTGAGAAGGCTGTGAGCGCGTTTCAGGACTCTGTGGTGCTGGGCTTGTTTGACTACCAGGGAAACTTCAATCAAAGCCATTTGAGCAGCCTGAGAAAGAACTACCCCAATATCGCCCCGGTGATGGTCTTCGGACTGAGAAGGATTGACACATCTGATGTGTTGAAGGCATTTGAGTGCGGGGCTGACGCGATCCTTCTCGTTGGATGCCCGGCTGAAATGGACCCTTTTCCAGAGACAAGGGAGAGTGTGAAAAGGCGGATGGCGCATGCCAGCGCCGTGCTGGAGGCGCTTGGCCTGGACAGGAGGCGTCTGCATGTCGTTGACATGCCTGCACGGGGCCTTATTGAAGAAGAGGGGTTGGTTGAGATAATGCGGACAATTGCGGGGTTGGGACCAAGCCCGCTCAGAGAGCGTGCAGCCAGTAGCCCCAACCTTTAGGGGCGAAAACAAGGAGAAGATGGCATGATTGTGGTCGAGCAGAAAAGACTTGATGAGATTGAACAGATGACTAAAAACTATAGCCGCCTTCTGGTCCTGGGTTGTGAGACGTGTGCCGCCGTTTGTTTTGCCGGTGGGCAGCGGCAGGTGGCGGAGATCGGCTCTGCCATTCGCATAGCGAGGAAAATGTCGCGACAGGAGACTGAGATCTTAGAGGATACCGTCGCCAGACAGTGCGAGTCTCAATTTGTTGATCAGATAAGAGACAGTGTGACTCGTTGCGATGCCGTACTTTCTCTAGCCTGTGGGGCTGGCGTTCAGACAGTAGCAACGGTATTTCCCGATCATCACGTGTTGCCAGCCCTGAACACCAGGTTCATAGGGCGGCCGGAAGAACGCGGAGTTTGGGCAGAGGTGTGCCTGGCATGCGGCGACTGCATCCTGTGGAGAACCGGCGGGATCTGCCCTGTGACCCGCTGCGCCAAGGGACTCCTGAATGGGCCCTGCGGCGGCGCGTCAGAGGGAAGATGTGAAGTCTCCAAGGATCGTCCATGTGCCTGGCAGCAGATCTACCATGCTCTGAAGCGTTTGAACATGTTGCATTATCTGAAGGAAAAGCCACAGGTCAAGGACTGGCGCATTCGCCCTGGCATTGTGATTAGAGAAGATTTACGGGAGGTCGAAGCCACATAGAAGAGGTGCTGCCATGAGTTTTAGACAAGCCTTAGAATCGGGGAAGTTTCTCGTGACCGCTGAGGTCGGACCTGGCAAAGGAACCGACGTGGAGCACCTGTTGAAAGATGCTGCGATTATCAAGGATCGCATGGATGCCATTAATGTCACTGACTTGCAGAGTTCGGTCATGCGTCTCGGCTCTATGGCCTTCTGTCATCTGTTGACGGATATGAAGGTCGATCCTGTTTTTCAAGTCACTTGCAGGGACCGGAATAGGCTTGCTCTGCAGTCGGACCTGCTGAGCGCCTGGGTGCTTGGGATCAGAAACGTGCTTGCGCTCACCGGGGACTATCCGACCCTGGGGGATCATCCCAGGGCAAAGCCTGTTTTTGACCTGGACTCGGTGTCCCTTCTAGACGTGATAGGGAGGCTCAATTCCGGATATGACATGGTCGGCAACGAACTGAAGGGAACCCCTGACTTTTTTGCAGGAGCTGTTGTGAACCCTGGTGCAGATAACGAGGCAGCGCTTGATTTGCAGATCATGAAGATGGAGAAAAAGATTGAGGCAGGCGCCAAGTTTTTTCAGACTCAGGGTGTCTACGACCTGGATGCCTTTGAAAAATTCATGAAACGTGTAGAGGGATTGAACACTAAGGTCTTGGGCGGTATAATACTTCTCAAATCAGTCGGCATGGCCCGTTATATGAACAAGAATGTGGCAGGCGTATTCGTCCCGGAACCTCTGATCCAGGAGCTAAAGGGCGCCGAGGACAAGTTGCAGGCTAGCATCAACATAGCCGTTCGTTTGATTAAAGGGATGAAGGCTCTGTGCCAGGGTGTTCACATTATGGCACTTGGCTGGGAAAGCAAAATCCCTCCGATTTTGGATGAAGTGGGACTATAGACACTTAGCGCCGTCTAAAATTCGAATATCGAAATATTCGCATTCGCGGCTGACGCCTTGAGAACAGCACGAATTTGTTTTCTGTCAGAAAATAGACGAATTGCGGCACTCATAACAAATTATCGACGGAGACTATGGAGGAATAGAGATGGCATTTGAGATACCAAAGATATCATACAATGGTGCAATCAAGGAGATCCCGCTGGGAAAAGAAGCAAATCGCATAATTGTAGGCGGAGAGACCTGCTACCCTTTTTACCTCTTTGAAGGTCATATGCCCCACCGACCAAAGATAGCCATGGAAGTTTATGATGCTCCACCCGAGGACTGGCCACAAGCGGCCCTGGCACCCTTTGCCGATGTAGTCCAGGACCCGGCCGCATGGGCCCAAAAATGCGTATCATCATACGCAGCAGAAATGATCGCATTGCAACTGGCTAGCACAGACCCAAACGCCCAGAACGTGTCGGCCGAACAGGCCGTAGATGTCACCAAGAAAGTGCTTGCTGCCATCGACGTTCCCCTCATCGTATGGGGAACTGCAAATATGGAAAAGGATAGAGAGGTCCTAAAGATGGTTGCTGAAGAGTGCGCCGGCGAAGATCTTATTCTCGGCCCAGTGGAAGAGGCTACGCACAAGGTCATGGGAGCGGCCGCTATTGCCTATCAGCACACCATAGCCGC